>JANZYY010000728.1 GCA_026419705.1 Fischerella sp. | reverse complement strand
CACTCACCGCCAACAATGCCACATCATAACTGCGAGGAGAAACGGCGGTGTCTGTATCCAAATAACCACCACCACTAGAGGCAATTTCTTGGATCTTTTTGATGTAGCTTGGGGTGTGTACCTCTTCCAGCAGCGACATCAGTGGACGCCGATCGACTGGTGTGGGCGAGCGCCATTCAATCTTAGAAGCAAATGTTGCTGCTTTCAGAGCACTGGTAATAGCACTCAAGCGTTCCGGTTTCTCTGGATGGAGATATCCAGTCTTATGATCCAGAAATTCGTCAGAATAGATAACTGGTAGCATAGTGCGAACAAAGTAGACAGCACGATACTGAATGAAATTGTATCCTCACTAGTCTTGTGTGAAACCAATGATTTCATCACTTGGTTCATCAAGCATTTCTGGGACAACTGCTTGGTTATTCTTCAGTTCGTTTGGCGGCGATCGCTTTGTAGATTTGTATGAAACCTTGCCAAGAGGAGAAACTGCACCAGACGCGAAATTACCCTGGCCGAACGGCTGCAGCCTACGCGTCTAGTACTTTCTAAGGGAGATAGTGGGTAGTGGGGGATTTCCAAATCTAGAATGGCGTCACTTTCGGATTTGAAAACAGACCCTCAGCCCAGCCCCCACTGTGTTGTTTAACTATCTAATTAAACGTCACGACAGAGCGAATTGATTCACCTTTGTGCATTAAATCAAAAGCATGATTAATCTCTTCAATCGGCATGACATGGGTAATCAAATCGTCAATGTTAATCTTACCTTGCATGTACCAATCAACGATTTTTGGCACATCTGTGCGCCCCCTCGCACCACCGAACGCTGTACCTTTCCAGACACGTCCAGTTACTAGTTGAAAAGGACGGGTACTAATTTCCTCGCCTGCACCAGCAACACCAATAATTACACTTACACCCCAACCTTTGTGGCAGCATTCTAATGCCTGACGCATGACTTTTACATTGCCAATGCATTCAAAACTATAGTCAGCACCACCTTTGGTTAAATCAACTAAATAAGCAACTAAATCGCCTTCAACTTCGTTGGGGTTGACAAAGTGCGTCATACCGAATTTTTCTGCCAAGGCGCGTTTTTTGGGATTTATATCTACCCCCACAATCATATTTGCCCCTACCATCCGCGCTGCTTGGATCACATTTAAACCAATTCCACCCAACCCGAAAACTACTACATTTGCTCCTGGTTCTACTTTTGCTGTATTGATCACAGCACCAATACCCGTTGTCACACCGCAGCCAATGTAACAAACCTTCTCAAAAGGTGCATCTTCCCTAATTTTGGCAACGGCAATTTCCGGCAGCACCGTATACTTAGCAAAAGTAGACGTACCCATGTAGTGATGGATTTTTTTGCCACCAATAGAGAAGCGACTCGTTCCATCGGGCATAACACCGCGTCCTTGGGTAGCGCGGATAGCTTGACAGAGATTGGTTTTGAAGCTTAAACAATATTCACATTGACGGCACTCAGGAATGTATAGAGGAATAACGCGATCGCCACTTTTGACGCTGGTGACGCCTTCTCCTACCTCCACAACCACACCAGCGCCTTCGTGTCCCAAAATTGCTGGAAATAAACCTTCGGGATCTTTTCCGGAAAGAGTGTAAGCATCTGTATGGCAAACTCCACTGGCTTTGATCTCAACCATCACTTCCCCTGCTTTGGGACCTTCTAGTTGCACGGTTTCAATAGTCAATGGTTTACCTGGCTCGTAAGCTATTGCTGCTTTTACTTCCATGTATAGCTCTCCTGCTTAGCTCGATCGATGGGCTAATCTGAGTTTATTGCAGGGCGCAGGTTGTGAAATTCTTTGTAACTTTTCAGCAAAATATAGATAGAGACATTTAAAAGCAGAACTATAAAATAATTAATCAACCGTTAAATTACTCTTATTTTTCACAGCTTATGAATCCTGCCCTAACTAAAATTGGCGCTCAAATGTCAGAACTAACGGGTGTGAGAGCGATTATGAAGGACGTGATTGAAACACTGCGGGCTGGTGCGGGGCAGCAATATATTAATTTGAGCGCTGGCAATCCGTTGATATTACCGGAAGTAGAACAGTTATGGCGGGATTGTACGGCAGAGTTGCTAGCCAGTTCAGAATATGGGGAAGTTGTTTGTCGCTACGGTTCCAGTCAAGGCTACGCACCACTAGTGGAAGCGATCGCCAATGATTTTAACAAACGTTATGGGTTGAATTTGAGCGATCGCAATATCTTGCTCACCCCCGGTAGTCAAAGCCTTTATTTCTACGCTGCTAATTCTTTTGGTGGTTACACTGCTAACGGTGAGTTAAAACAAATCGTTTTGCCCCTTAGTCCAGATTACACTGGTTACGGCGGTGTCTGCTTGTTTCCAGAAGCCCTAGT
>JANZYY010000727.1 GCA_026419705.1 Fischerella sp. | reverse complement strand
AGCGTACACTGCGCCAATAATACCCTTATTCTAAGAACTTATTAATTTTAA
This sequence comes from Fischerella sp., assembly GCA_026419705.1. Taxonomy (GTDB): domain Bacteria; phylum Cyanobacteriota; class Cyanobacteriia; order Cyanobacteriales; family Nostocaceae; genus PCC9605. Next base: position 2,350 of record JANZYY010000727.1, on the reverse strand, counting down.
ACCTACTGCTGACGACGGGAAACTTCTTCGAACCCTTTGACGAATGAAATACCATTTCTTACATTATCACGGTATTTTCTACGTAGCTAGTTCAGGGCACACATTTCCGACGGTTGCATGAATGCATCGTAGCATAAAATACTTTTTTTCTAAAGTGTGGCAGTGTGGCATTTTGGAAACAAAAACCAGCCGGTGGCTGGTTGATTTACTGCTGTGTTGGGAGGAGAAAAGGGGGATTTATCGCTGCAAGCAGCCGATAATAGTAACTAATTTAGGTTACTAAGTTATATTGCTGCTCTGATTTATGTAAATAAATGTAACACATCCGGGAAAATCTTGCAACTTTTGTTTACAAACTGTAGGTGGTTAGTTGTACCAGACGTGCCATGGCACGTCTGTACATTGGTTAGTGGTTAGTGGTAAACAACTACTAACTCTTACCCTCTAAGGAGGATATACGCTCCCCAAACCTCTGCTGCTACAGCCAAAACGATAGACAAAATGGGATGAGGACTATTAAGGGTTTTTCCGCTTTGAGTTTGCAAGCTTTGGATGTCAATCCAAGGTGTAGCCCCCCGGCGCAACCAGCCAGTGACAACGATCTGTCGACCAATCAACTCTTGAAGATTCGTAGCTTGTCTCAGCCAAGGTACATGGTGTAATTTCACCAAACCAGTACTAGATTGCAGGATTAAATCTTGTCCTAAATAGTTGCTAGTACCCTGACGACCCAACAGCTTGCCAACTAGACGGACACCAGTACTATCGATGGGAAGTGCTGCTGGGTTAGTTAATAGGTTGGGTAAGCGAGCGTCAGTTTGTACGTTAGTAGGTTTTATGTTGGGAAACAAGGAATTTATCCGCAGCAAAATGCCAATGCTAAAGCCAATCAGGATAGAACCTTTGAGAAAATTCCAATCGTCGTAAATCCACTTCAGGTTCAAAATCTTGAATGCAAAAATAATTTGCCAAATTAGCCAGATCAGACCCCCTAACACAATACCTAAAATAATTCCCAAAAAAGGAGCTATTTGTAATAAAAAAGACTGACGTTTTACTCTTAAGGGGCGTTGGCTTTCCAGATATAATTCCGGAACCACGTGCCATATCCGGGCAATATCACAAAGACGCTGGAGGCGATCGCCTATTAAAGGATGAGTATTATTAATTACAAACCACCAACGATAGGGGTTGAGGTTATCCCACATTAAGAAAGATTCAAAGGTGGTATGAGCAGCAATACTGCCCAAACACAGACTCTGCTCGTAGCCTACTGGCATGACTATATTTAAGCTTTCTAATTGCCAGCTAGTGTGTTCCTGCTTTTGCACATCACCGGCAATGCCAATCGCAATTTTTAGCAATGCCCGGACAAGCCCATTTGGATTACCGGTGACTTCCGCACCAACGCGATCGCTATAATAAAGCCGTAGCTGGGACAACCACAAAGCTGTCCCTACTAGTAAACACCAGACACAATAAATCAGACTTGCCAACACGCCTAAAACATGACGCCAAATTGATGGCGAACTTCTGTTTCCCCATTCAGCAAATTGCCAATATAGTTGGTAAACCGGAATCGTCACCAACAGCACTAGTGACATCACTCCACAATCCCAATGGGCAATATGTCCCAATTGAGCAGCGTAAATTGTGGCGATTTCGTCATCTGCAAGTTGCTCTAAAAGTCCCCGACTCACCACAATCCTGGCAGTACGGGGTAAATTACCATAACTGAAGGCAAATGGTGCTGCAAGTGGTATAATAAACAGTTTCGGCGTCTGCCAGCTCCGTTGTTGGCAGTAGCGTTGTAAGACTCGCACAGCCTCTTTGCTGGAGCGATTTAAAATATCCTTTGCTAGTGGTTGCTGACCGTAAAATTCTGCCAGTAACCGATCCAATAACCAAGGAGACAGGCAGAACAATAGAAACAGCGATAGCAGTAGAAAGATACTGGGATTGTTATATAAAAGCTGTATCGGCTCAAAAAAGGGCAGCTGGACTAAAATATCGTTGATAAATCTCATTACTAACACGAGCAGCGCCCGGATTACCCAAAACAGCGCTACAAGTGTTCCTAATTGAAGTAGCCGCAATAGCTTTAAGCCCCGCTTTGGTAGGGGTTGCCATACTTTAGCACGTCCGGCTTGCCGCCAATAAATAGTTAGTGGTTTGGTTTGGTTGCGGTTAATTGTTGTGGAAACATTACTAGGCGTAAAATGAGGAGAAATTGAAGATCCAGAGAGTGATAGAGATGAAGTTTTAGGCACGCAGACGCGGGGCATAGAATAAGCAGAGGGTAACCAACTATGCGGACCACCTCGAGTTGTGGACACCCGCAGAGTAGAAC
>JANZYY010000726.1 GCA_026419705.1 Fischerella sp. | reverse complement strand
CTGTACAAAATGGAGGAATTCTAATTGATGGTCAACCTGATAGTGAGTATTACAAAAATACTTTTATTGATACCTGTGTGGAACTAATGACTAGCGAAGATAAATTTAATACATATAGAAACGATTCCCGCTAAAACATCAAACTCTCCACCTCTTGTTTCCATTCTCAATTGCGGATCGAAACCAAAATTGTCTGACAAACACAATCCTTTAGCTTCAATATTTCCCTTCAACCCAGAGTAAACATGCTCATTGCGACAGAAAAACACCTGTTGCAGGGAAAACCTGTCTTCTAAAGCGCCTAACTGACTTACTTCTGCCAAAATACGCTCCCGCCAAACATGAGCCAGCTTTTCTGGAATCCGCAGCAGCAGGCGTTGTAGTTCATTCCATAAATCAGTATCATTGCTGCTGTGAAATTCGTATTCACCTACGTACTGCAACAGTTCTTTATCACTCAGCAAAGCTTCGCAAATGTATTTTAGTTTCAGTTCGCCTGTTGTTGCTGGTTGAATTGGTTCAAACACATCCTCCCAAGAGGGGTTTTCTTCATGTGAAGATTGATGGGGTGATGTCTTTTCCCCACCTCCGGTTCTCTCCACCTCCCAATTTTTCTTGGTTACTATCTTTGCTTGTAAAAGTTCATCTAACTCCTGCAACAATTCCTGACAGATACTGCTACCTGGATCTTTCGTGGCTTCCTTCAGTGCTTCTTGTAATTGAGTCCGCAGTCCACATAAACCCAACCGCAGTACCCAAGCTAATTTTGAATCCTCAATCGCCAATAACTTGCTGAGGTGCTGCATGTTTTCTCCATTTTTCTTAAAGACTTACATAAAAACCCTCTCTTCCTTCGTGTTCTTAGTGTTCTTTGTGGTTTGTTTCCAAAAATCTCAACCTAAGTTGCGATGCAGTAATTACTCTTGACCCACTGGACTTAATTTAACTAACCACAAAGGACACAAAGGACACAAAGAAGAAGGAGTGCAGATTTTTTTAATGCAATCCGCAAAATGGATCGCGTTCTGTCTCAACATTATGAGATTGTGCTTGCAGCGAGTCCCGAAAAACGCATCCTTCTTGTTTGAGACATTCTGGATTTGTTGATGTCCAGTAAGGTACTTCAAAGGCATGGACTCGTAACATACCTTGTTTATTTAAAGAAACGTAATATTTGCAAGGATATTCGGTTTTGACATCTGGTTGTGGCAATTCGCCAATAAGTTCCCATTTATTGGATTCTGGGTTGTGAAATTGGAAGTAGAAGGTGTGTTTGCCACTAGCAGGAAAAGGGGGTAATTCTGCAATTAACCCTATACCTTGTAGTTGCATTTCACTGTCTTCATAGCGGAAAATTTGTAGATCTTGACTGTAGTCTTGTTCGGCGGTAAATAAGACTGTGTGAGCATCGGTTTTGAGGGCGATCGCAGATTCGGCGACGTTGACTGCAATATCGCACACTACTTTATTTTCATCGGAAATGATTGCTGAGGTGCCGATGGCTTTTGCTGCATCTAGGCTGGGAATGTTGGCGGGAATTAAATAATGGGGTTTACCGCGAGAAAGTAGCAAGTCGATGTCTAGTTTTTGGTTGATTTCAAACTGGACTTGAATGTGATTTTTGAAATCTTCTTCATTCATTCCTAGTTTTTTCATCAGGACATCACCGTTGTAGCTACCCCAAAGTTGGAGTTTCATATTCTCAAAGTCTTGACGCCTGATGTTGTTGGTCAATTGCATCCCCAGCCAAGGACTGCGAAACTTAGCCATGGCATCGTCGGCTTGGAGTTGATACAATTCTTGTCCAGCATGAAAAATGGGATCGGGGCTACCGCCAATTACTTCTCTAACAAAGGAGCAGGGTAGAAAATAAAACAGGTTTTTGACATCTATGTATAATTGATTGGCTCCTTTACGCAGCAAGTCTTTGGCTTGTTGAGGAGAGAAACTCAATTGTCTGAGTTTTTCGGCAAAGCAGGCTCCGGCGGAAGTTGCTAGTTTGGTATATTCAGGTTCAAAGGTGACACGTTCTTCGTTCCAGACGAAATAGTTAGACTTGCTAAATACTCGGTAAAGTTCGCGTTCAACAAGTTCTAAGTTGCAGGTTTTGCCTGAGAGAATTAACCAATCTACTGTTTCTGGAGAATTGTGAGGATTGACAGACTGATTTTTAAAGGCATTTTCGATCAATCCTTGGGCGATTCCAATAGCTTCGCGGATAACGGGGGCTACGGCTTTTTCAAATTGTTCGACTGTGATTGTCACGCTTAGGCGATCGCTGACATCACTGGGTAAGTTAATGTCGTTGTGTGCTAGCAGTTCTGAGATTTTTTGCCCATCCAGAATAAATACTGGTGTGTCTTTTGTTACGCGCTTTTCCCCGAGGGTGAGTTTAGCTGCTTCAGCAT
>JANZYY010000725.1 GCA_026419705.1 Fischerella sp. | reverse complement strand
GGATAACTCCCTTCCTCTTTGATTCGTTTAATTTCCGCTTCTGTGATTCGCAAACCTAAATTTTGCGCGATCGCGCGCACGATGTCCCCCCTGTCAATTACACCGGCGACAGCACCCGCAGGCGAGAGTACGGTAACACGGGATAGCTTTTCATTTTCCAACTTGTTAATTACTTCAGCGATATTGGTTGACTCCTCAACAGAGGGAATTTCTGTCAGGGGATGCACGATACTTTCTAGAGTTCTAGTTTCCCAGTCACTTCGTTCCACTATTCGCAAGTCGTCAATAGAAACCATACCCCGGTAACGTCCATCTGACTCGGCAAAATATACTTGTGAAGGGGTGGTTTCCAGTAAGTACAAGTCGGCAAAAGAACGCAAGGTCTGGTTGGCATCGACGATACGAAAGTCGCGGGTCATGGCGTCACTCGCCTTTAGTTTCAGCAAGGTTTCTTGCAAAATGGTGACGCGGTCATAACTGGTAGCGTTGCGAATACCGAACCAACCTAACAAGGCAATCCATAAGCCAGTGACTAATTCACCTGTTAAGTAATCTACCAATAGACCTAAAGCGATCGCACCATAACCTAAAATTTGTCCTGCTTTCGCCGCCCAGCGTACAGCTTGAAAGCGATCGCCCGTAGCTTTCCATAGTGCTGCTTTTAACACCTGTCCTCCATCGAGAGGCAAGCCAGGAATCAAGTTAAATAGGGCTAAAACTAAGTTAATTCGCGCCAAATCCCCGACCATTACCCGGAGCGGATTAGTATGAGGTAATACATGAGAGCCGAGGCGCAACAGCAAAAACAGGGCGATGCTAACTGCTGGCCCGGCGATCGCTACTTGAAATGCTTTGCCGGGAGTTTTGGATTCTTCTTCAATTGCAGCAATACCACCAAACAGAAATAGGGTGATCGAGTTAACTTTGATGCCTTGCGATCGCGCCACCAAGCTGTGACCCAATTCGTGTAACAACACCGAAGCAAACAGCAGTAGCGCCATAATAACCCCAGCACTCCAAGCTAGGGCAGTTCCCAATTCCTGGTAAGCGACGCCAAAATTGAGGGTTGCCAGCCCTAAAATCACAAACCACAAGGGGTCTAAAAACAGCGGGATTCCAAATAAAGACCCAATTCTCCAATTTGTTTGCATTCTTATTTCCTAAATTATGAGAGTAGTTAGTAGTTAGTTGTTAGTTGTTAGTTGTTGTTTATTTCCCACTAACCAATGTACAGACGTGCCATGGCAAGTCTCTACTAACCACAAACCACTAACAGCCACCACGAAAAATACATCTATTTATTGATTTACCTAATTTCTAGAATAGACAATTAGAACCAGGCATTAAACCTCAAAAACAAAAGCAGCAGACAAAGTACTCCCAAACTCGCCTTGAAGAATCAAAAACCTGCCTGCATGTATTGTTTGTAGTATGCTAGAATACCGAATCTACACAAAACACCGACTATGTGACCGACTATGTGACCGACGACCGTCGCTGCAACAAACGTGTCGACATCGAGATTGTTTAAGACTGAAGGGAAAGCAAGCGCATTTTAGAACCAGCGTGAGGATGCCAAACAACAGGCGGAATAATCTAAAGACACAACAGACAAGCGCCGAATATAACAATTCCGTAAATATTCATGTGGGAGTCCTGGGAAAAGTGCTTGGGACTGCTAATCAGATTCATGAAATCATGATTGTTTCTCCCGCATGAATCAAGAGATTTGGCTGTAGAAACGCGAAATTTTGTGTGAAACTTCATGTCTCTACAGCCATGTCCATGTTCTGTCCGAGCGAGTGGTGCTATCTTCCTTGCCAAGAAAAGTTAACTTTTCTTCCCTTGGTTAAGGTGATAATCACCGGAGAACGTCGTAAACTGAGAGTGTTAATTTAATTAACAACTCTAAATACGACCGATATTAGTAAGTCCCAAAACAATACCAATGCCGATGACATGACCGAAAGCCATCGCAGCGATGAATGCAGGAACACTCAAGGGAAGTGCGGGCATCTTGGGACCAACTTTAGGCTTTTCAATCTTAAAAGTTAGCAGTACAGCAACTAAGCAGCTGATGCTGATAATCATCGCTACTTTGGGAGTCCACTCGGGTGTGGCGGGAACTGTAGCAGCTGCTGCGAGTAAAATAGATGAAATCAAGCTTTTGTCTCCTATAGAAAAAATTTGATGTAGACCACAAAAATTATAGAATTGCCAGCAAAAAAAACTAACTTTTTGTATTGCTAAAAATCTCTGAAATTTTTATGCGGGTTAAAATTTGCGGCATTACTCGACCACAGCAGGGGAAGGCGATCGCTGATTTTGGTGCAACGGCATTAGGATTTATTTGTGTTCCTAAAACCTTACCTGAGTAATTAGCATAATCACTTTTAAATCTGTCTCTT
>JANZYY010000724.1 GCA_026419705.1 Fischerella sp. | reverse complement strand
CTGCAACACCAGTAATAGTGCCACCAGTACCCACTGCCGCCACAAGCGCATCTACCTTGCCATCGGTATCTTCCCAGATTTCTTCTGCTGTCGTCTTTCGGTGAATTTCCGGATTGGCAGGGTTGCGAAACTGTTGCAACATATAAGTATATGGCGTTTTGTCTACTATCTCTTGTGCCCGCCGAATTGCACCACTCATACCTTCAATTCCTGGTGTTAATTCCAGTTCAGCACCATAAGCCCGCAACATTGCCCGTCGTTCAGCACTCATAGTCTCTGGCATCGTTAAAATTAACCGATATCCCTTAGCTGCTGCTACCATTGCTAAGGCTATCCCCGTATTTCCAGATGTAGGTTCTACTAATACTGTCTTACCAGGGGCAATTAATCCTTCTTCTTCAGCAGCATTAATCATGCTAACGCCAATCCGGTCTTTTACTGATGCTGCTGGATTCATACTTTCCAGTTTTACTACAATCTGAGCTACACAACCTTCTGCTTGGGGAATGCGGTTGAGTTGCACCAAAGGAGTACGCCCAATCAGTTCTGTGATGTCATGAGCAATTCGCATTCTTTTGTCCTTAGTCAATGGTCAATAGTCAAGGGTTGTTAGTTGTTTGTTGATTGGAACAAACAACAAACAATTACAAACAACCAATAAATAACTAAATGTAGTACATTAAATCCAACTGCCGCCGTGAATCTCGCTTTTCACAGAGATCGGCAAGTGTATAATTTTGGAAAACGGAGTTCGCCGCTTGACGTGCTTCTTGCCAAATTTCTTCTACGACACCACCATCTACAGTTTTAGGTCTGGTGTCTTCTTCACATGTCTGTACTTTATCTAAGCCTTCTACACATCCCAAAACTTCGAAAAGTGTGATTTTCCAAGGCTCTCGTGCCAAAAGATATCCACCTTTTGATCCGCGTAAGCTTTTGACTAGACCTCCACGCCTTAAAGTTGCTAGCAACTGTTCTAGATAACGATCGGGGATATTTTGCTGTGCTGCTATCTGACGAATTTGCAGGGGTTCTCCGCTTTGGTAATGAATTGCTAGTTCTAATAAAGCAAGAATTGCGTATTCTGACTTACACGATAGTTCCACAGGCAATCAGATGAAAGCTAAAAGGTAAAAGTTAAAAGGTAAAGGTCAGAAGAAAATATTTTTCTCTTCTTCCTCGCTCCCTCTACCTTATTAGTATACTCCGGTTCTACAGTGGAGTTTGTTATTTTTCCATATATGAACATATAAATCCCCGCCATTGGGCGGGGAAAAGGATTTTTAATACTGGTGGTAGTTGTTTGTTGATTGTTGTTTGGAAAAACTACTAATGGACTGGCAAGGCTACTTTATGGAGTAGAGTCATAAACTGCCATAGACGCCAAGTGCGCCCAGAAAAAGAGAAAAGAGAATTTGAGAAGTTAATTTACCCTACAAAGTTGGTTTGGTGGAGTACTAACAAACAACCACCAACTACCAACCACCAACCATTTAGAAAGTGAAGGTTGTTCTGAGTGTACCGATAATTGCATCATCGTTATTGCTATTTTGACCAGGAGCAGTCAACCAAATCACACCAGGGGTGATGGAAATGTTATCGCTGACCTGATATTTGTAGAAGCCTTCAATGTGGTACGGTACATCGCTATCTCTTACACCTGCCAGTCTATTGAGAGAGTAGGGTTCAGCACCACCGAAGATACCCAAAACGTTACCTTTCTTTCCGAAGTCTGGGAAGGCTACTCCTAAACCGTAACTCCAAGCTTCATAATCATCGTTGGAACCGAAGCCGCTGATATCATGGTAAGAAACAAAGCCGCTGACTGAGAATCTGTCGCTTGGTCTAAAAGCTGCTGACAAGCCGTAGGAATTACTTGAAGATGCATTGGTAGCACTTAAAGCATTGGCTTGTGCGGTACCTACCACGGGAACGTTTGCACCTCGGAGTCCACCTGCATCAAATAAAGCGCTACCTGAACCGTGATAGCCGTGGACGTAGGTTGCAGCTAATGCTAGGCGATCGCCTAAATTAAAGTTCAACTGTCCAAGAGCTGCATAGTTACCGTCGAATATACCTGAACCGCCATTCGGATCGCTGGCTTCAGACCCCAAGTAACCGACAGTGATGGAACTTGGTTTGAAGATACTACCTCCTTGTGCAAAGTTGAAGTTAACTGCTGCACCAGCACCGCCACCAATCCGGAAAATCGGGTTTTGAGAAGCGAAGGTAGACAAAGCGCCATTACCACCGTCGAAGTCCTCAAAGTAAGGGTTGACAGTAGATGCGACGTCGCTCCAAATACCACCAGTGGCTGCAACGTAAACTTGGGCATTATCACCTGTCTCTTATACACATCT
>JANZYY010000723.1 GCA_026419705.1 Fischerella sp. | reverse complement strand
GTTTTTGGGTGGGGAGGATGGGGACGCAGCCGCGTGTATGACGAGTGGGGAAAGGATATTTCAGTCACTGATAGTTTGTGGATTGTGACTTTTGGCACCAAGGGATTAGTAGGCGTCATCAGCCTGATGGCATCGATATTACTTCCGGCGATCGCATTTGTGTTACTTTACCCGGCTCAGATGTGGAATCACCACAAAGTAGCATCAGTTGCAGCTCTAGCAGTGCTTTTAATTTTGTATATGTTGGACTGTCTGCTAAACGCGATGATCAACCCCATCTATATACTCGCATGTGGTGGCATAGCAGGTCTGGTACTCAAGCAAACAAGAATCAGTAAACAAATTAAACAATTAGAGATTCATGTACCTCGTTAAATCAAAAAATATCCAATTGCTCACAAGACAAGGAGGACAAAGGAAGGTAGGATTTGGGGTCAACTAAAGCGATCGCAAAAATTGCGTTTTAGAAATCGACCACCGATACACAGAAGTAGGTGTACGCAGATGGAATTAGAAATATTTATTACTACAAAATTACTGACCGAGAGTAATGTCTCTGTTGTTGAGAAAATCAACTACTGAAAGTATGAAAAATTGCCCCTAAAGAAAATTTATGTCCAATGTAATTCAACTAGATAACCTCTCTCGCTTGTTAGTAGTTATCTTGAACTACCGCACTCCCCAGCTGACAATTGCCTGCTTGCGTTCTTTAGTGGATGAAGTGCGATCGCTACCAGGTACACGCGTTGTAGTAGTTGACAACGCTTCTGGTGATGGATCTGTGGCACAAATTCAAACTGCGATCGCAACTGAAAGCTGGAGTGAGTGGGCTTCGCTCCTACCACTAGAGCATAACGGCGGATATGCCTTCGGCAATAACGCTGCTATCCGCCTGGGACTTGAGTCTACTAATCCACCGCCCTATTTTCTCATCCTCAACCCGGATACAATTGTTCGTCCTGGTGCGATCGAGGCTCTAGTAAACTTCATGGATGAACATCCCGATGTAGGAATTGCGGGTAGCCGCCTAGAAGATCCTGACGGTACTCCGCAGCGTTCAGCTTTTCGCTTCCACACCATCTTCAGTGAACTTGATTCTGGTTTGCGTCTGGGAGTGGTAACGAAATTATTGTCAAGATGGGTAGTTGCGCCTCCTGTCCGTGAAGATACATATCAAACTGATTGGGTATCTGGAGCAAGCATGATCGTCCGTCGCGAAGTATTTGAGTCGGTGGGTTTGCTCGATGAGAAATATTTCTTATACTTTGAAGAAGTAGACTTTTGCTTGCAGGCAAGAAAAGCTGGTTGGTCTTGTTGGTACGTTCCTGCTAGTCGAGTCGTGCATCTGGTAGGGCAAAGCACAGGAGTAAATAACCCCAACCAGGAACCCAAACGCCTACCCAAGTACTGGTTTGATTCCAGGCGCAGATACTTTGTCAAAAATCACGGTTGGCTGTATGCAGCCCTAGCCGACGCAACTTGGTTGTTTAGTTTCTTGTTGTGGAGATGGCGGCGGGTGATTCAGCGCAAGCCAGACACAGATCCACCCCATCTGATTGGTGACTTTCTGATGAATAGCATATTTATGAAAGGAAGTCAAGTGTAATACGGACGATATATATGTCCTTACCCTGCACATCAGGCGTAATTCCAGAAAATAAACTTAAAGACAGCAAGATACCTTGTTCGCAGGGGGTGTAAGTGTCAAGCTTTTCTACCAAAATTGGGGTAGTTGTCATTGGACGCAATGAAGGCGATCGCTTAATCCGCAGCCTAGATGCTGTTGTCGATGGCTCGCGCATAGTTGTGTACGTTGATTCCGGCTCCACCGATGGCAGCTGCGAAGTTGCATCTCAGCGCGGGGTCGAGGTGATTAATCTAGATATGTCAGTACCGTTCACCGCTGCGCGAGCTCGCAACGCCGGCTTTGAGTGGCTGCGCGCAAAGCATCCGCAATTAGAGTATGTCCAATTCATCGACGGTGACTGCGAAGTCGTCGAGGGCTGGCTGGAGGCAGCCGCCCAAACGCTGAATGCCAATCCTGATGCTGTTGCCGTCTGTGGCTGGACGTGCGAACGTTACCCAGAGCGCAGTATCTATAACCGCATCTGTAGCGTGGAGTGGCGGATGATGGGGTCAATCGGGCAGACCTCTAGCTTTGGTGGCAACGTCATGATTCGCGCCGATGCCCTAGCGGCTGTGGGAGGCTACAACGCCAGCATCATCGCAGCCGAAGATGATGAGCTGAGCGTACGATTGCGTCAAAATGGCGGTAAGCTTCTCCGCATCGACCGGGATAGCGTCCGGCACGACGCCGACATGCATAGCATATCACAATGGTGGCGACGTGCCAAACGCTGCGGCTATGGATTTGCTCAAGTTTCGCACATACATGGAGCTCCGCCTGAACGCAAGTTTGTCAAAGAGTTATGGCGCACTTG
>JANZYY010000072.1 GCA_026419705.1 Fischerella sp. | reverse complement strand
ATGTGTATAAGAGACAGAGGTAGTCCCAGCCGCTTTGCTGTTGCACCTGTAGCAATAATTAAACTGTGGGTTTTAAATTCCCGTTCTGTGGAGCGGACAGTAAATGGACGTTGTTTTAAGTCTACCTCAATCACGTCTTCTGTATATAGCTCAGCACCCCAACGTTCCGCTTGAGCCTTCATTAAATCTATCAGTTCTGGTCCGGTAATCCCTTGGGGAAACCCAGGAAAATTCTCAACTTCAGTCGTTGTCATCAATTGTCCACCAGGCAAACCCCCGGCTTGGAAGCCCTCAAATACAATTGGTTTTAGGTTGGCGCGTCCCGCGTAAATAGCAGCTGTGTACCCCGCTGGTCCAGAACCTATGATTACCACGTTTTCTACATTTGGGTTGGTCATGATGGCTAAGATAAACGAACTCATAACGACTACGTATAATCTAGCATAACAAATATTTTGGTTAGTGGTTAGTTGGTAGTTGGTGGTTGATTGACTCTCGCACCTCCCTTCCCTTGTCTTCCCTCCTTTTCCGCGCGGACGAGAAAAACTTTTTACCAAAGTGATATGAAAGCGATTTTAAGTGGGTAAGTTACATCTATAACACAGCAATCGCCCATAACATACCCACTGTAAGGAGAAACACATGCTCAAGCCAGAACTGCAAGCCAAATTTTTGCAACACCTTAATAACCGTAAGAAAAAAAATGATGAAGGTTTTACACTGATTGAATTATTGGTGGTAGTAATTATTATCGGTGTATTGGCAGCGATCGCGTTACCTTCGCTATTGGGTCAGGTGAACAAAGCGAAGCAATCGGAAGCTCGGAACTACGTAGGTACAGTTAACCGTTCTCAACAAGCTTACTTCCTAGAATACCAAAAGTTTGCTACCAACCTCTCCGAATTGCAAGTAGGAATCAAAAGCCAATCTGAAAATTATAAATACGAAATTGCTGGTGGGGGAACTGCAGATGCTCAATTTAAAGGAATAGCTATTAAAAAGGCACTGAAATCCTATTACGGATTAGTAGGTACAACTGTAGGAGATAGTGCTACCTCTGAAGCACTAACACTAGCAATAGCTTGCGAGTCGCCAGGTCCTACAACTTCAGTAGACACCATTACTACATTTTCTACAGATTGTAAAAACAATTTTGTTTCTCTAGCTAGATAGAATCGTTGAAAGTATTTCTCAATCTTATACGTTTCTTTTGTTGGGTAGTGTTTTTAGACACTACCCAACTTCTGCAATTAGCTTACAGTCATATTTCTCCATAAGCAATTGCGATATCTTTTAATATTTACCTTCACCAATTGCTAAGAATCGCTATGCTCTCTTTAACTACTCTCAGTCAATACCATCAGCGTGCAGAAAAATACTTTCTTACAGGTAATTATATTCAAGCGGCAAGTCTCTACGAAGAAGCTATTAATATAGAACCTAATATTAAATCCTACTATTGGTATTTAGGATTAATGTTGCTATTGCAGGGACAAGAGGTAGAAGCTCAAACAACTTGGTTCATGGCAATGATGGATGGAGAGTCAGAACAGGTTGATGCATGGAATGCAGAATTAGTCACAATTTTACAAACAGAAGCTGAACGTCAGGAATCACTGAAAGAATATTCAATTGCTGAGAAAATCCGCCGCATTATCAAGGAAATTTATCCTCAAGATATTCATAACCTCTTGCATCTTGTTTTGTTATCTATCAAATTAGAAATATATACAGGTAATGATTTACATGAGTTGGGAGTAATCGATATTCTCCAATCTGAACCTAATATACAGCTAAATTTCGAGTTATTGATGCAGGTTCTAAAAGCTACTTTAGATTATGCTCCTGCACACCCATCAACCCTAAATTTACTAGAAGCTTGCTTACCTTATTGTCAAGATAACACCAAAGCTTTACTAACTATTTTATTGCCAGCTGCAATAGAAATTGCGTACTCCAAAAGACTACCAGGAATAGCAGCACAGTTGTGTGAACTTTATTTAAAATTAAGTTCTAATAACACAGAAGTTATAGGTCAATTAGCTAGTTTTTATCAAAATGCTGGTCAATTCGAAAAAGGTATAGAAACTGCAAAATTATACTATTCTTTGGTCCAAGATATCGCAGATAAAGTTTTTGCTAATCGTCAGATATTACGGGGATTAATGAGTGCAGGCGGATATTGGGAAGAATCTTGTTCTGTACATCAAAGACAAGAGTCATTAGTAGCAACTCTCATAGAAAATAATCCTACACAACTAGATGCAGTTAGAATAGTAAGGTTATTTAATGCATTCTTTTTTAGCCCATATCTTGAAGACAATCCTAAAAAAAATAGAAGTCTTCAAAACCGTTTACTACAAGTTTGCCAGGCAAATATAGTGAATTATGCCAAAGAACAAGTAGAAAAATATTTTCATGGTAACTTAGGCAGAAAGAAAACAACTCACATTAATAATAAAATTAAATTAGGATATCTATCTCATTGTCTGAGAAGCCATTCTGTAGGTTGGCTTGCACGCTGGCTATTCCAATATCATGACAGGGAAAAATTTCAGATCCATGCTTATTTCATCAACACAAATCCCGAATTTGATCCTTTACATGAATGGTATCTAAGCAATGTCGATAAAGCATATAAATTAACTAAAACTTTCGATATAGCCGAACAAATATACCAAGATGAAATTGATATATTAATCGATTTGGATAGCATCACCCTAGATATTACTTGTGAAGTTGTATCCCTAAAACCTGCACCTATTCAAGTCACTTGGTTGGGTTTCGATGCCTCTGGTAGCCCATCAATAGATTATTTTATTGCCGATCCCTACGTTTTACCAGAATCAGCCCAAGAATATTACACTGAAAAAATTTGGCGTTTACCTCAAACCTACATAGGTGTAGATGGTTTTGAAGTTAGTGTACCTACGATAACTCGTGAGCAACTAGATATTCCTTATGATGCAGTTGTTTATCTCTGCACTCAACGTGGCTTTAAAAGACATCCAGATATTACAAGATTACAATTGCGGATTCTTAAAGAAGTTCCCAATAGCTACTTCTTAATTAAAGGTATATCTGATGAAGAATCTACTAAAGCATTCTTTGAAAAACTAGCAGAAGAAGAAGGTGTTGATACATCAAAATTCCGCTTTCTGCCAATCGTAATTGCAGAATCAGTTCACCGAGCTAACTTGGGAATTGCAGATGTAGTATTAGATACATATCCCTACAATGGAGCTACGACTACCCTAGAAACTCTATGGATGTGTATTCCTATGGTGACAAGAGTAGGTGAACAATTTGCTGCGCGTAATAGCTACACTATGATGATAAATGCTGGAATTACAGAAGGGATAGCCTGGACTGATGAAGAATATGTAGAATGGGGTGTACGCTTGGGTAAAGATGAGGCTTTACGACAACAAATTGCTTGGAAATTGAAACAATCCAAAAAAACAGCACCTCTGTGGAATGGTAAGCAGTTTACTCGTGAGATGGAAAAGGCTTACGAGCAGATGTGGCAAAAATATATTGAGGGAAAATAAGTTCGTAGTCAGGGCTGAAGCCTTTACTATAAATTAATATGAGGGCTAAAGCCCTCACTACAAACTTTCAAAATCATCCCAATTTTTACCATAATCTCGTACTGGGTACTGAATCCAACAATCACGCAACCATTGCTGTCCATAAGTTTGTAAATACCAGTGAACACTACTTTCAACCCAGTCATAAGGAGATTTCACTAAATTATGTTTAACTGGGTTGTAATGAATATAGCTAAGAGTTGTATAGTAATGCCGTTCAGAACGAATAGCGCGATCGCTCCACCTGTACCAAACTTTTCGCTTAGTTGCATTGTCTTCAGTATTCCATTGACGTGAAGTAGCACCATGAATTCTGCGAAATAACTCACTTAAGACATCAAAATTTACAACCTGAACTAGTAAATGATAATGATTAGGCAAAACAACCCAAGCATAAATATTCAGGTTTGTAGTAAGTGCTTCAGCACTTTCTTGTTCATTTTCACTATAACTGAACCGATCAAATATCATACCTAGCAATTGCTGGCGGCGAGATTCAGAGTGCATATAACACTGATGTTCGTAGCAAGCTGCTGTTAATAGATAGAATGGTTGATCGCGCACTGGATGCGGTGGCGAGTGCGGCGGATAGCCACGAATTAAGCGAGATTTAACTAATTCAGCTTTTTGTTCTGAGGTAAGTTTGCGATATTCGTACATAAATTTTTTAAGCACTGAAGTGCTTACTACTAACTTTCTGCTTGTAGTGAGGACTTTAGTCCTCATCTATTAATAAGCGCGCTTTGTGCTTACTACAAACTTTTTTCTACCACCTGTTTATAAAAGGTTTCCAAACCAGCAACACAAGCTTGATCGTCAAAAAGACGGTCATGACTCTGGCTCATTTGTTGTGCTATGCTGTGTCGCCAAGCCGGGTTCAGTCCTAATTTGATAGCAATCTCAATATATTCTGTTTCATTTTTTGCTATGGTATCTGTCACTCCTAGCATTTTCAGAAAACTGTAAGAGTGACGACCTCGCATAAATTCCCCTGGACATGTCACAACAGGAAGATTGCAAGCGATCGCTTCTAGAGTAGTATTACCACCAGACCAGCAAAAAGTGTCTAGATAAACATCTGAAAGTAAGTTAATCATCAAATAGTCTATTCGTTCTGGGATGGTGAGAAAAATACAGTAATCCTCACTGTTAAGATCAACTGCTGCAAAAGCGCGGTTTAAACGTTCTTGAAGCAAGGTACCACGCAAAAATATAAATTTAGCTTGAGGAACATAACGAGCTATTTCCGCAAAAATGAAATCGTATTGTGGTAGATATTTAAACGGTGCTTGACAGCATAAATAGAGAACAGCGTCATCTGACAAGCCAAAATCGGCGCGACTTTTCAAAATTGGTGGAATATAAGGTTGAGGATAAGAAACACCAATATTTGGTAAGCGAATTAATTTTTCCGAATAGTGTTCTTGAGCATTTTCTGGTTCCATTAATTCGCTGGATAAAAAGTAATCAATTGTAGGTAAGCCAGTGGTTACTGGGTGTCCCCAAGCGACACACTGCACGGGTGCAAGGCGCAGACTAGCCATTTGCATTGTTTGTGGATCCATACCAATTTCAGGAAAGACAAGGATGTGCAGTTTATCGGCTATTATTTGTTCGCAAACTGCTGGCAAGTTATGGGGTATATGATAAAAAACATCACTGTAATCTTGAAATTGTTGTGTGATCGGGTCTGGTTCATTACCTGTGTAATAACAGTAGATTTCAAAGTTGTGGCGATCGCAGTATTTCAACCAGCCGGTTAACCAAAGTGTACCGCTGTAAGAGTGCAGATAAGCTGAAGCATAGCCAATACGAATTTTCTGTTGAGGTTGTAATTTAGGTATAGATAGGGGAACTACCCATTGTGGATAGTTAGCTGCCATAATTTGATGTACTAAATTGCCGTATTGGCGTTGCAACTCTACATCATTTTGCGCTTGATAGGATAGATAAAAATTGGTCAACCGACCAATACCTGCTAACGCACTGTGTTTTTCTGCAAGAGTATTGAGAGATGTTTGCTCGATTAAATCTTGCAATCCTTTAGTAAAACGTTGACGATAGAATTTTATTTCTTCTGGAGTTTTGTAAATATTAGGAACTGTTAAATATTTGAGCAGTTTAAAAGTATAATCATCAGGTAGATATTGGCAAGCTATTTCTGCACTCGCAATAGCTTCTTGAATACGTCCATGACGCTGCAAATCAATAATCAATGTAAAATGAAGCTTACCGTCTGTGGGGTAAAGTTGAATTCCTTGCTGTAGAGTCTGAAAATAATCATCTAGTAAATTTAAATTTCTATAGCACTGGCTTAAATTCCAGTAAATATCTGCACTACCTGCGTGTAATTCTAACAATTTTTTATATGATGCGATCGCTTCTTGCCATTTTCCTTGATTGAATAATTCATTACTCAAGTAAAAAAAAACTCTTGATCTCGTGCTTGGCTGAAGCTTGCTAATTCATAAGCTGGAAGAGTATCTGCTTTAGCTTGTATCAACGCTTGTTGATTTTCATATTCTAAAATAATTCGACCATAAAGACGAGGTCGCAAAGCTCGCCACTGAATATCAGCAAAATTTATCACCAATGCAATTTCTAATCCATCAGCAATATCTAAATCTTCCTCCAGCAGAAGATTCATCGTAACACTAGATAAAAACAACTCCGCATCTTCACGAGCAATATTATTAGTATCAATCAGTAAAGTTATATTGCTACTTTCCGCATGAATTGCTAGTGTCTTAATTACTTGCGCCAACTCTAAACTTATTAATTCCTCTGATTGCGACCAATCAGGAAAAATAATTAAATTAACCTCTTTTAGATTTAAAGGCAAAAGTGTAGCATCAATTAAAGCTGAACTGACAATTTCTGCCATTTTAGACCAAGAAAACTTTTTCGCTTGTTCCAATCCCGCAGCAATTAATGTTTGACGGACACTAGGTTTTTGCACTTCGCAAAGTGCATCTGCTAGTCCCTGTACATCATCATCCTTAATATATATAGCTGCTTCTCCTGCTACTTCTGGAATTGAAGCATTTGGACAAGTAATAACTGGACAACCACAAGCCATTGCTTCTAGTACAGGTAAGCCAAAACCTTCGTATTTAGAAGGATAGATTAACGCGACTGCACCAGAATAAGCTGTTGCTAACTCCTCATCACTCAGTTGCAACATATGTACAACACTACCTGATGTATATGTTCTAAATTCCGGTGCTAATAGACCACCACTTCCTGTACAGACAATATCAAATCCATTACTACTTGCTAATTTTGAGAAAGCTTGAAAGAACAAGATACCATTTTTGTAACCAGTTCCTGTACCAACCAACAGGAAGTATGGTTTATTAATACCATATTTATATTTAAAAGCTTGAATTTTTTCTGGTTTAGATGGTACAAAAGTGTTGTTTACTCCACAATAAGCTACAGTAACAGTTTCTCTGGCTATATCTTTGTAAGAGTTTACAAGATCGCATGCTGTATTTTCGGAAATTGTTATATAGGCAGATGCATGTCGAATACCGTGCTGTTTTTCTCGCCACATAGGATTATTCATATCCCATCCCATAACTTCTGGAATCATGTCATACGCCATGAAAACAGAAGGTGTTGTCATCGGGGTTGTGTAGTAGGTAGAGATAAATAAATCAGCACTTTCTTCATTACACACTTGCTGTAATATTTCTCGATCAGCATCAGTATTGTTATAGTCATAAGCTGGTACAGTACGATATCTAATACCAGCAATTTTAGGAGCAGTACTAGCGCGATCAAGGACAATAATATGTTGAGAAAAACCATTATCGCTCCATTCTTCTAACAATGATTGCCAAACACGAGCAATACCAGTTTGATAGAGTTGAAAGAATACACCATCAATGATAACTATTGGTGATATTTTGCTGATTTGTGCAATTTTTTGCTGCACTTCTGCTGGTTGCAAAAATTGCCAATCATTACTGTTCTGATCTCTTTGGGCAATTGGAACTACACCTTGTCTGTGTGCTATATCTACTTGAGTTGCATCTTGTACCCAAGGAAAATATTCTCTTAATAAAATTGGAAATTTAGTATTCTTTTGTAAAGATAACCATTGAACAACAGCATTACTATAACCATAGTATTTTTCTTTGAAGTTCAATTGTTCTTGTGTTACATAAGCAAAATGCTGAAAAACTAAACCATGCTGTTCTGTTTCGTGATGTAAAAAAGGATTGGTACTCGCTACATTTCTATATTTACCATCAGCTAAAGGCTCTACCAATGTGGGAGGTTCATGTGCAGCCCAAATATATCCCGGTTTAAATCTCCAAGTTCTCAGCCACTCTTGTTGAGGATTCTGTGCATAACAATTGCGAGTGCTAATAATTAGTTGCTCTCCTACAAAATACCAACACCAATAGAAAGCAGCTGTTTTATCAGGGTTACTGATAAACATTTCTCTAGCAGTACAAATTTGCTCTAATGTCCACAGTTCATCCACATCTATTTGCCACAGCAAACATTCTTCTTGAATATTGGTAAGTGGAGCGTTTACCATTTCTCGCTTTCCATCCCAGAAAACGCCTTCTGGTTGACGGTAAATTGTGATTTTATCTGGATAAAGTCGTGCCAATTCATCTAAATATTCTGTAGTACCATCACAACTACGCCCATTTTTATGAATTTCACCACTAATACGCCCACCCAGTTTTACACTCCAACCAGTGTCATGTTTTAAATCTGCTACACCTTCAACAATATGCCAATGCCATTTAAAAGGTAGTTGTTTGAAAATTTCAATATGGTAACGGATAAATGGTTGTCCATTTAGAACAATAGTAAAAAAGTGGATGGACATTTCCGGAAAAGCAACATAATTTTCATAAAAAGAATGAGAATTTGTTACTTTTTCTCCAATATTTCCATCTGAATTTATACGATGGCATTCGTAGCCATTTTCATTTAAAATATCAAATACAGGTTGGGCGCTCCAGTTTAATCCCTCTAACATTTTTTGTGATATTTCAAACTGTATGAAGCCAATAGCCTTGTTTTTTAACAGTTCAATTCCTCCTTGGATTACATCAATTTCTGCCCCTTCAACATCAATTTTTAAATAATCAATTTTGCTAATATTGTGAGATTTACAAAATGAATCCAGTGTTACTGTTTCTACAACTTCAGTCTTAACAATAGGAATGTATTGTCCGGAACCATGAGGATCTAGCATTTGTGGTCTACCAATACTATTCCATACTGAGAACTGCTCTGGAAACTCGTTAAATTCTATTTGAGTTTGCTTAGAAAAAACTGCCTTTTTAAATACATGAACATTATTGCATTGAAATTTAATTAATCTTTCTTGTAATATTTTAAAAGTACTTGATGCTGGCTCAAACGAATAGACTTTTCCGGAACAACCAACCAATTTACTGAACAATATTGAATAGTCACCAATATTTGCTCCTATATCAAAAACTAGCATTCCTGATCTAACAAGTTTGCTAGCTAACAATTGCTCTGATAACTCATAATTAAAAAAAGAATTATCTAAATTGTTGACTCTCTTGAATATAGAGTAACCGTTTCTGAGAAAATTATTTTGAACAAGGAGTGTATAGTTGATATCCGAAAGTAGTTTACGATGGTTTTTATAGTTTTTAAATGTTGTGATATCATCTAAACAAATATATTTGGCTCCATAAATTTCATCTAACTCAGCATTACCAGTAAACTCCGAACCATCAATCAGTACTAAATCAAAATAATCAATATTGTTTTCCTGTTTGATTTTTCTAATTCCATTTTCGGATAATCCCGAATTCTTTACATACTCAATATCTTGATTTAACCAAGAAAGTACGAGTTCTAACGGGTAATTTTTTAGATTATTTTCTGTATTTTTGTAAAAATCAATGACTTCATTTTCGTGAGGAAAACTTTCTATAGGTACAGAAGATAAGTTATATACTTTTACAAAATCATCATGTTCGTATCTTTTTTTTAATTCAGCACATCTTGTTTTTGACACCTCCATACAAAATAAAGTGGGCTTGTGAGGATTTTGTCTTATTCCTGTGACAAATGCCTCAGTACTTCCTTCTCCTGAAGATGAACCAATTTCTAAAACTGTTTTGATATCTTCTTCCCTAGCAATTCTTTGAATAATTGTATAAAATTCATCATTTTTAATTTCTGGAGGAATTAAAAAGTTCAGTCCAGAAGTACTAATTTCATTATTTATATTCATACTCTTATTGTTAATTATTTATTCTATTTTTTGTTTTTATTACCTACTTGTTTTGTCAACTCTTCTAACAGGACTTTGTAGTCTTGTCTTTCTGGATTCAATGTCACCAATTTTTCTAAGGGTGCAATTGCGCCCTTCATATCACCTAACTGCAACCGTATTTTCACTAATCCTTCCAATGCAGTTTGATTTTCTGGTTCTCGCTGTAACACCAGTTCGAAACCTTGGGCTTGTTGTTGTAACGAGGTAACAGCAGCAGAAGTTACTGGTTGAGGGTTTTGAATAGCCTGTTGCAGTGTAGGGACTATAGCAAATATCCCAGAACCAACAAAAGATACAATTGACACCCAAGTCAAAATCCTTTGTCGCCGCTCTATTTTTTTACGGTGGGCGACTAGGTATTCTTCTCCAGAACTAGCCATATTTCAAAAGTCACTGTGGTAAATACTTAAGTACCGACAAGCCTCCTGTTAAGAGAATACCCAGTGTCTTTCAATAACTATCATCTTGGCTAAAAATTTTTTATGCCAAGTTCAGAAGTGAATTCTGAATGTAGAGACGAAGAAGCAAAGATGAATTATTCAGCAGTGTCCGACTGGCTACTTTTTTCCTGTATTGTTTTTGTAGATTCTGCTACCTGTCTCACTGACTCTATATCTAACTTGAGTGCCTCCGCTATTTGTTCTACGGTTGTGCCTAGGCTCAACATAAAAGGAACTGCTTCTAGCTTACCTTCTAACTTAGCTTCTTGATAAACCTTGGTTTTCTTTAACTCGCTTAATCCCAACATTTGCTCAATCTCCTTCCGACTTTTCAAGGGGAATTTGTAAATTATTATCGTATCTGTTTTCACGTTGCTTGCTCGGATGGGGTTTGTGGCATAACTTTCGATTTTACTTGATGTTTGATTTGATGCAGCAGTCGTAAATTTAGAGCGCTTCTCGTTTGCATAAAGTACAGTTTTATCGGCGTGCATCTGTGTACCCTACGGGAAGCCGCGCAAAGCGCGTCTACATCTGTGTTAGTTTTTTCTCTGTACCGCACCCAACTGCAAACCGCTATATTCACCTACTGCCAATCTTGAAATTTATCACTAGTACTACGAAGCAAAGAACTTAACTGGGCGCGGTGAGTTTCAAAGTTGGCGGCGATGGAAATGAAAATTATCCCCACCACTAAGCTAATAATCCATTTAAAAAATGAGTAGCGCAGACTAAAAAGCACCAATTGACAAAAAGCAGTAATCAACAAGGTAGCTGTACCAACATACAGAAAAGCTCGCACTCGCAAACCTAAGCCAGTAAAGATGGCGACCAGACTGAAAATACCTGGTATCAGGGCTGTTTCTTGATGAAATACAATCGCCCATCCGCAAATTAAGCCACTACTTAGCAGTCGCCAGTAGTGACGGCTGGCTTTTATCTCTGGTTGTCTGAGTTGGGGATCAAATTGGGCAATATATAGTAGAGATAAGCCAATTACTGTCACATACCATAAACTATCAGTCAAACCGAATGCAGCAAACCAGCGGAAAATAGCCCAATCAATCAAGGCCACGCTGATGTAGGTGACGCGGAATTGATTGCTAAATATGCCCAGGAAAGCATAAAATCCGGCTGTGAGTAGCAAAGCAATTGGATGAATTGTCTGCCTGGTTTCCCATAAAAGTATGAGTGGTATGATGTAGGCAGCTCGTTGCCAAGGCCTTTTTGACCAACCCCAAGTTTGCCAAGGTAAGATGTAGAGGAAATAGGCGACCACACAGGCGATCGCAGCATTCCAAGGTACTAACGGCCCAGCAAACCACTGTCCCACAGCGGTTTCTCGCCAAAAAATCCGCATGGCGGCGACTTCTAATAAGCCGAGGTAAACCCAGATTTCATCAGGTGTCACGAATGACGTAGCAGATGCTGCTGTTGATTGTGGAAATCTTCCCTGAAAGATAGCGTAACGAATCAAAAATACGCCTGTTCCCAAACCCAAGAGGCGGTTAACTTGAATGGGTGCAGCGATCGCAACTATTAATAAAAAGCTACTCCAAGCCCAGTGTAAATGGGCAATCACTTTTAATTCTTCTGGTGTCAGTCGTAAATAATTGACCAGCCAAGGTGACAATATACGATAGGCATACATAATAGTTGTGCCTAAAGCTGACATGGCGATTAAACCATCGCCCCATGCACCCCCCGTAGCTTGCAGCATTTGATAGAACAACAGTTCATAGGCAGAAATTGATATGCCCAGAATTCCCAGGTAAACTAGGGGTTTAAATTCTGGCTGACGTCGCCCGACGCCGATCGCAATTACAGCTACACTCAAAGAAGCTAAACCTGTCCACTCCGTAAAGGTGTTCAAGCGCAGCAGTAAACTGAAGCCCGCATAGATCAGGGGGAGAATGTGAAAGCTACTGGGTAACCTTTCTAAACGGTGTCTGCGTTGCCACCATTCCCCGAATAGTTGAGAGAATAAACCTAAGGCAATATTGGCGATCGCAATTTGCATCATAGAGCGATCGCCAAAAGCCAGCAACTCGGCAATTAATAATTCTAAACACCAACCAATCCCATAAAAGGCAGAATTTGTTGGTTGTCGCCAACTACGATAAATGATCGCTGCTAGAATAATCACATCAGCAGCTACATACAATAATCCAGGGACGGCAACACGCTGGTAAGCCCAGACAGAGTGCAGTGTCAAACTTAATAACTCTACAGCAGTTAAGGCGATCGCCCATCTGTCTGTGGCAATTGCATATATACTTGCTAATTCGTTACCTTTTTGTTGCAGTGCTGCGCGAGTTAGCCATAATCCCAGAATAGTTATTGCCCCAACTACAAACCACCCCTGCACTAATAAATTCGGTAAACCTGGTACACCTTCCCACAGCAAGGCGGCGATCGCACTCAGAAGAAAACCAACTGTAATTACCGCAGATATTTTGTGTCGTAAAAAACTAGTATTGACAAACATCAAAGCCGCAGCGACTGCTAAAGCAAGTAATCTTACTCTGGGTAGCGGTAAAGTTAGCAACTGGGTAAGTCCCAACCCGATTACACTCAAAATCACGCTGAGATTGCGTCGTTCTCCGGAACTGCGACTAGCAACACCTGTCAGAGTTAGGGGAGTAATCAACCAAGCTATCCCCCAAGTTCCATTATCGACAGCGTAGTTTCTCCAGGCAGATTCAGCATCTATCCAGAATAGGTAAAAGCTAATCACAGCTAGTCCCAAACCGATGAACCAAGCACTACGTCGCCACCAACCATCACCAAGACTAAATAGCCACTCGGCTACCATTATGACTAATAAAATGGTTGCCCAAATTTCATGATTTAAATTTGGGAACACCCAATCAATGATGGAACAAAGGGTGAGTACTCCCGTGATGTGAGTGAGAGATATCAGGGTTGGGGAAGTGGGGATGGGGCGGCGTTGGGTAACAACTGCTAAAGTGATTGTGGAAAAAAGTAAATTTAGCGATCGCAATGCTGGGTTCACTAAAGCAATCATGGTTAAGGTAGAGGCAAAACCCAGTGTCAACTTATCACCAAACTTAGCTACTTCTCTTCTGGCGATGTGGTGTAGCTTGTCTGTTAGCACCACCATCAAAACTACATAGGGAAATAAAGCAACACTTAGTAAAGCCCAAGCTGTACCTTGAGAATTGGTGAATTGGGTTGCAGTGGCGATCGCCCTTTGTTGTAAAGCGTCAGGTACTAACCGCCAACCCAGCCAAATTGCTTGCAAACCGATTACAAAAATAGCTACAAAGTCACGCTTGTAGTTATATAATTGCAAACGACGGGCGAAAAACCACAATCCCAAGCCACTTACAGCTATTGCTTGTCCTGGATG
>JANZYY010000722.1 GCA_026419705.1 Fischerella sp. | reverse complement strand
AAATGCTATACAATGGTGAACAATAATCAGGGGACAAATAAGCTCTTCACTACCTACCCCCACTGTCCAGACTCTATCCAGTCCAAACAGGGAACAGTGACGTTCACTTGCAAGGCAGCGTTCCCGTTTTCATCCTTCTAGAGAAAGATTTTCGTACTTTATTTCATTAAAAAATTCTAAAGAAGGATAAATGATAACATTATATACATTTGATATATAACTACACATAACTATAACTTATTTAATCAAGTTCTGTAACACCAATTTTGTCGAGTAACGTAAAATCATTGAAATAATTTCTTAGTCAGGGCTTAAACTACTTTTGTTGAGGACCAAAATTCTACAAATATTTGAGTGAAGTCGCAAAAATTACTATTAGGCACGATCGCGGCTGTAATTTCCATATTCCACGGCAGTGCGGCGCAGCCTCTATCGATACCTTCTGGCTTTCGGCCGATTCTAGAAGATACTGGCGTAAAAGTATACAAAAAAGATTATACAAATGGAAAGTTAGAATATGTCACCGTTATTAATGCTGCCAGAGCGACGATCAAAAACTTAATTGGTACAGTAAATTTTACTCTCCATCACCGAGTGAGCAAAAAAACGCTCAGCAACTTTTGGCAAGATGCTGTTAACCAAAACACATCATCCCGAAAAGTAAAAGTTGTTGTGAATGGTGCGTTTTTTTCAACCCGCGACAACCCAACGGGAATTGCTTTTGGCTTGAAAGTGTGCGGAAATTTGATTACCTACGGCTACGCAATAGGTAAAGAATACCCTGGTCAAATCCGTACATTTTCTTTTAATCCTTTACTGGGAAGTGCAAGTATTCAAGCATATATCCAACAGACATTCAACCGTTTCCCCGAAGTTATCGGTGCATTGGATGCAGGTGCAAATAAATCTGCCAACAAACATTTACCACGAACCTTTGTTGGTGTTCGAGATGATAATAACGATGGTGTCAAAGAAATCGTATTCTTATATTCAAGTAACTATGCTCGTCAAATTGAGGCATCTCAAGTTCTCAGAAGCTTTGGTGCTAGTGCCCAAGCCATGCTAGATGGTGGTGGTAGTACTGGACTAATTGTAGATGGCAAACCTTTTATTCCCACAAATCGCCCAGTACCACATGCGATCGCAGTTTATGCTGGTAAGTAACAGCTAAAAGCTATGAGGCGGTAGCTTGTTGTAATTCCTCTAGTTTGGCTAGCACTTCTTGGCTATGGATAGCGGGATTAACTTTCACAAAAATCTCCCGCAATATTCCCTGTGGATCGATGATAAACGTATGGCGCATGGAAACAAAGCTCATCCAAGAACCGTAGGCTTTACTCACTGCGCCGGTTGTATCGGCCAGCAGAGGAAATTTTAGCCCCTCCGAATCACAAAATTCGGCGTGAGAATCAACATCGTCAGCACTAACACCAATCACTTGTGCGTTTTTTTCTATATATTTAGGCAAGTCTTGCTGAAAGCGACGAGCCTCTATTGTGCAACCAGGAGTAAAATCTTTTGGGTAAAAGTAAAGGACCACCCACTGACCGCGATAATCAGAAAGGGAAATTTTGCCATCACCAGAGTTGGTGGACAAAGTAAACTCTGGTGCGGGTTGATTTATAAGCGGAAGTTTCCCACCCAGCGCATTGGCTGCTGGGACAAAATTCAACCAACTGATGAGCGCAAAACAGCTGGCAAAGAATATGCTCAAAAATTTGCGACGGGAAGTCATGATACAGACCAGAATCACCACTTAACATAAGTTTATAATTACTGGCTGCTATTCTCAGCTTGGGAAGATTCGACACTGTCGATGTATTGGCTTTCCATAAGAAAGGCTCCCCTAGCAAAGCGGACACCCCAGTATCCTCCAGGACGGCGATCTAGTACTACACCCTCTTCACCAATGCGAATCACATCGGGAGGACGCAACATGGGCATAGGATCGGCAGTTTTAAGGTAGGGTGGTAATGCGATGACACGAACTTTACTACCGATGGCAAATTCTTTGGACATAACCAAAAAAATATGAATGATGAATGAGGAATTATGAAAATAAGCATAGTTGATCATTCATCATCTAAGCTGTCGCGCTTTTAATTTGCAGAAAGTCTCTTTTGGAAACCCTCTCCCCATCTCCCTATTGTCTCTAATACCTACTCCCTGACGGTTCTGGGGGCCGGTGAGTTCCCCATCTCCTCATCTCCTCATCTGGCCATCCCAAGCTATTGTGGATTAAAAATGCACGACAGCTTGTTAGGGTGCTTGCCAAATTTTTTGATGGTACTGCTCTATATCTGCATATGGATCTACAGGCGGGTGGGAGTGGTTATGACTGTGATGGTCGTGATGGTGGTGATGAGAATGATCGTGTCCGTGGTGATTTGAGCCAGCAGCGAGGCGAAATTTACACATTTCACAATTCATCTGCACTTGTCCGATT
>JANZYY010000721.1 GCA_026419705.1 Fischerella sp. | reverse complement strand
CAGGTTGGTAGAGGACTGGGTTTTGGTTTGCACGAAGCACTCGATCAGGTCGGAGCTGTGGGCGGACCTCTGCTTGTGTGGGTGATACTCTCATGGCAAAAAGGGTATCAAGCAGCTTTTGCTATTCTCTTTATTCCCGCCTTAGTAGGGTTAGCAATCCTGCTGATTGCTCAGAAAATCTATCCTAACCCACGTGAATTCGAAGCTAGAACGATGGAATTTACAAGTGGAGGATTACCCCGCCTTTTCTGGATTTATCTTGTCGCAGTAGCATTAATTGCTTGTGGATATACTGACTTTCCCCTGATTGCGTTTCACTTTCAGCAAATTGGGTTAATGGAAGATAAAGCCATCCCCCTGTTTTATGCAGTGGCGATGGCAACTGACGCGATCGCAGCAATCTTATTTGGGCGATGGTTTGACCGCAGTCAAGTAATGGCACTCGCCGGTGCTGCGATCGTTGCAGCTTTCTTTGCTCCACTATCATTTCTAGGCAATCCTCAACTGGCACTAGTGGGTATAGGGCTATGGGGTGTAGGTATGGGAGCGCAAGAGTCCATCTTGAAAGCTACCGTAGCCCTGATGGTGCCTATGGATAAAAGAGGTTCTGCCTTTGGTATTTTCTACCTTTGCTATGGTCTAGCTTGGTTTGCAGGTAGCACTCTGATGGGTGTTTTGTACGATCGTTCTGCGATCGAACTAGTGATATTTTCTTTGGTTACTCAACTAGCAGCAGTTCCAGTGTTATTGTGGGTGAGCAAAAGATTTCATCTGACACAATCGGTTTTGGATTGCTGATGGTGTTGCCAAAATAGGGATTTGAATGGCTAACCTCTTATGACTTCGCCTCAATCCGACCGGATTTGACTACTGTGATGATTGCTTGATCATCCTGTTCAACTCGATCGGCACAGTTAACAGCAAAATCTGCCACAGCAGAGTCAAAAGCTTCACTTTTACCCAAATAGCTACTAATCATCACAGCATCACCGGGTTGATCGTTGACTATAGGCTGTCCGTTGTAAAAATAGGGACATTTACCTGCGTAAGGTTCTAAAACTGAGGGACCAACTTCCTTATAATATTATCCAGCAGCAAAGGGTCATCATCGTTGCTCAATAGCAATGCTACTCCCCAGCGAGTGCCACATCTACCAAACAATAGCCAAACAATAGCGGTCTAGAAAGTATCACGATATTGTTCAAATCATCACTCTACGCAGACATGCAAAGGGAGACTGCAGCATCCGACCGCAACGGATGGGGAGCAACTCTGTCATGCGTCCCGTCCTTGATCGCATACTTCCGGCAAATCAATTGGAACTGGGCGTTTTTTGGGATACCATTCTCGATGGGCAAAGCGAAACACAACTTGAAATCATGCTTTACCTGCTTCCTGTCACTGTGCTACTGTTAGCGGATTGTTTGTAGAAGCAAGTTCACCCGATTTAATATTTGGTGTACTGGTCATATTGCTGAAGTATTTGGCAGTATAAGGAGAAAATATTTTTCCTATCTTCCCCTACATCATCACATCAAAATCCGGAAAAGATACTGCCAAAAGATGGTGATAACCTTTGCTTAATAAAAAAGCGAGGCATTGCAGAAACAGCGGCATGATTTTATTTTCTCTTTTCATTGAAAAACTCAATTGTTGGTGTTCTTGGCGTCTTGGCGGTTCATTATTCATCCGCATTTTATGCAACACCAAAAGCTATAAATAAAATTGAACCTTAGTCAAAGTTTTTGAGATGACGTGGCTAGATTTTACAATTCGCTTGGCAGTAGCATTTTTACTAGGCTCTGTCATTGGGCTAGAAAGACAGTGGCGACAACGCATGGCAGGACTACGAACAAACACGCTCGTCTGTGTTGGTGCTGCCTTATTTGTCATGTTATCGACCTTAACTCCTGGTGAGGCTAGTCCTACCCGGATTGCGGCTCAAGTCGTTTCTGGAATCGGTTTTCTAGGTGGTGGTGTAATTCTCAAAGAGGGTGCAAGTATTAGAGGGTTAAATACAGCTGCTACTCTGTGGTGTGCAGCAGCTATCGGTACTTTTTCTGGTTCGGGGTTAATTCTGCAAGCATTTCTTGGCGCAGTAGCAGTTTTAACTACTAATATCTTCCTGCGACCATTGGGATATAAAATTAATCAACAACCCCTCAATGGTACAGAAGTAGAATTATGCTACCGTTGCTCTGTAATTTGTTATGGTAAAGATGAGGCTCATGTTCGTGCCTTGCTACTCCAAGCTGTTAGTAGTACTACTTTAATGAAATTACGTTCACTCAATAGCGAAGATTTAGAAGATTCAGACAAAGTAGAAGTTGAAGCAGATTTAGTCACACAAGAACGTAATGATGCTTTTTTAGAACAAATAGTGAGTCGTCTGAGCTTGGAACCTGGGATCTGTGCAATTAGTTGGAGAATTATTGAACAAGAGTACGGTTAATTTGAT
>JANZYY010000720.1 GCA_026419705.1 Fischerella sp. | reverse complement strand
AGCGTCAGATGTGTATAAGAGACAGCTATTATTCAGTGCTAGATTACCTGCGGCAGTTCCAACGAAAAGTCCCTTGCATCTTTGTCCACGTTCCTATTTTGACTGAAGAAAATTTCTCCTCAATTCTCGCCGATTTTTTATTAATTATTCACAGGATGGCACTTTGGTAAAGTTGTTTGCGTCTCTATCTAGAAAAAAATATCTAGGTATGTGTTGCCATTCTTACAAATTCTTCCTATCACCCAAATCACCAGGATAATGCAACTTACTCCCAGATACAAAATTACCCGGGTTCACAGCGAAAATTTAGCACCAAAGCTCCGCGTCCTTTGCGTTTGAAATCACCATTGTTTGACGCAAAACCGTACTAATTTTCACCCCACAAAAGGAATTCCAGCCTGATGTTACTGGTTCAGCAACACCCTACTCAGGCGATAGGAGTGCAACTGCATGAGGTACCGGGCGAGGAGTATGACTTACTAGAGATTCTCCCTTATACACTAAAGAAGTACTCTGACCAGAATCAAGCATGACTGCATCGTGCAACCCGATTTTCGCCAGCGCTATTCCTAAAGATACAGAATCAACAGATTCACGAGAAATACCGATAGTGGGGACATCTGCTTGGTTGATGCCCCAAAAAGCCCGATAACGCGCTACGTTAAAACCATACAGACCGTTAAAAGAATTTGCTGTCTGAGGTTGACCATTTTTAACCAGCCAAGCTGCTGCGACAAAAGCATCGGTGACTGCTGGCATTTCAGCTTGTATTCCAGCTAAAGTGTTATGCTTGGTGGGATCGAAGGGAATAAAACGCACTGTATAGGGATCGATTAACACCAGAGGACGTCCAGCTAATTTCTGGATATCACTATTGTTACCAGGAATGAATTTTTTGGTAATCTGGCTGAAAACCGGTCCAATCATGACATTAGAATCTAAGGATTTGAGGGAGAAAAAACCCCCATCCACACCAGCTATAGCCTTTGTGCCACTTTTAGCTAAAATTTCCTTGACTTGATAACGCCTTGAGGCATGGATTGTAATCGGTTTGCCCCCTAAAATCAGAATCAGGCGAATCTGATTAATAGTGGTATCAATCCGTTGCAGAGGATGTGTAAAATCTAAGCCTAATTTCAATCTTGGTAATTCCGATCCTCCCCATGCTTGGGAAGTTACTGTTCTTAATTTCGATTGACCAAAGCGGGAAACTGCTAATAAATTATCTGATCCGCCCGCAAACCTCTCATCCACATCATTCATAGTAAATGCTAGTTGATATCCTGCTCTACGCACCCATTGCGCTACTCGCTGATTATATTTACCAACAGGATAAGTAAAGCATCGGATGGGAATACCTAATTTTGCTTCCAGGATATTTTTAGATTCTAAGACTTCCGTACGTAGTTGTTCATCGGACAGAACAGTTAAATCAGCTGGGTGGCTGACACTATGAGATGCGATAGTCACTAAAGGGTCAGCAGCCATTTCTCGTAGCTGTTCCCAATTTAGATGAGCTCGACCATTGTTATTGCCAACACCATGAGTGTAAATAGAGAATACTGCTGGAAAACCGTATTTTTTTAGTAATGGATAAACATATTGATAATGCCCTGCGTAACCATCATCAAATGTCAACAAAATTGGTTTTTCTGGTAGTGGTAGTCCTGTTTGCAAATGAGTAATTAAATGTTCAAAACCGATCGGGGTGACACCTTTAGCTTTGATGAATTGGAAATGCTTTTCTAACTCACTAGGAGTGACATCAAAAAATACTTGTTTTTGTGGAATTATATCATGGTACATGATAATGGGTACCTTTGCTAATCTAGCTTGTTGATGAATGTACGGCCAGCGACTTTGCTTTAAGTAAGCAAATACATATGCAATTAATGTTTCCATCAAAGTTTTCACTTGCAATTTTGGCTGTGTTATGGAAACACTTTTCGGTGCAGTTTGCTCGAGCGCGATCGATTCCGCAACATTAGGCTTTAGCAACAATCCAGAAAAAGAAAATAATCCCCAAATGAAAGTACGAAATATAACCAGGGGGTAAATGCTAGCAGATATGGAATTAAGGATGCAGTTCTTGGAAATTTGCGTTTTGAGGTGGTGACAAGCGCCCTGATATTTATGTACCATAAGACGAATTATGGCAGGAAAAATATGCAATTTATAGCCTCATTATCCTACCAATGTTATTTGTGATTGCAATCGGTGCCAGGAAAAGCAATTATGTATTTTTCAACCTATTGATAACCTTTAATTTAACTATATTTAACTTGTTTATATAACATTCTTAAATAATTTATGACCAGGAACTTTAATGATGAAGCGCAAGTAAAAAACTTAAAGACCTGAATCCTCAATTTGATATAGGACTAATACCGTTTCTCCAAAAAATGACTACAAATGTTCTTGGTTGGTAGTGAGTACTTAAGTACTCACTACGAACTATGTG
>JANZYY010000719.1 GCA_026419705.1 Fischerella sp. | reverse complement strand
CAACGGCATTGAAGCTAGAGCCAATCGCGGCAATTATGATGTTGAGCGTTTTATATTTAATTAAGTTGAACTACTTAGTTTCTCGCACAGATTTAAATCCTTGTTTGCTCAAGGTAATCTGGGCAGTCTTTCTAGTTGGTATCTGAACTTCAACGTACCCATTTCTATCCGTCATTTTGGAATCAGGTGGGCCATCTGATATAATTTTGACCTCAACATTTGGTACAGGTTGAGAGTCTTTGGTTAACACTGTGATGCTAATATTCTTTAATTCTTGAGTAGTAGAGACTCGATCAATAGGTTGACTACCAGGTTTGGAAATATTTTGCAAGCTCTCATAGCCTGCAATTCCACCTACTATTGCTATAAAAACGAATAAAGCTTTAGCCCAGTTTGGCAAGTTGTTAAAGAATTGCACGAATACAAACGGATTAAACTCATATACCTATAGTTTATGATATCAGAAAAATTATGTTGTTCATATAACATTTATATCTAAGCTTTTTACTGTTGACATTTTCAGTTTTTTTTAAACTAATCTGTAGAGATTCTATCAATTGGCAGATTTGCTGCTGCGTTCGCACTCCTAACAACCTTTATCCAGACTATGTTTCGGATATTTTTAACAAACTCTTAATTTTGACAGAGTACTGATGATGATCTATCGCACATGAAAAAAGTCATCAATTATATCCATCGCCATTCAGCACAAAAACCTGATGGCGATATTGAACACACACTTTGGCGCTACTCGTTGATGAATTGGGGACGCGATCCTTTAAAAGAATAAGGTTGTTAGTTGTTGGTAGTTAATGCTTGGTTATTCCAGCCAACAAACAACAACCAACAAACAACCACCAACAAAAATGTATTCATCCAAACCAATGAGAAGGTTCAGAACCAGGTTGAACTATTTCATGAAGGTGACGGCTGATCCAATCAGATTTTTCTTGCATGATTGAATAAATACCTTGGTGAATCAAATTCTGTAAATGTATTTGATGTTCTAGAGGACTCCGGGGTAACTTGTGGTCTAGCCAGCAAGCTTGCTCGGGTTCAATAGCAGTATAACAACAAGGAATACGGCTAAAGACGAAGGTAATTAGTTCTTGACGCAACTCAGGAATAGCAAAAGCTTGTTGATAAGGATGATATGGATAAGTATCTAAAACACTTTCAATTTCTGCTATTACTGATTGCTGCGATAAATTGAGTACTGTTTTCATCAGCTTTTAACTCCTTTTTTTATTCAGTTAATGATTTCTAGCAACTTGTCATTACAACCAGTATTAGCCATGAATCTAAGAAATCGTGGCTTTATTTAGAAGCCGAGCCTGACATCAATACGAAACACGATCGATTAGAATCAGCTTATCTAAATAGAATTAGTCTGTTTGTCAACGACCACTTAAACCATTTATAGATACACTTGTTAAGGCTATACGTCGTGTATCTAATGTTAATTATTTCAATTCCCTGACTTTTTGGCACAAAAATACACAAAACTCATTATAAAGTTGTACAATTGATGGAATAAATCATACGAAATGTTAATAAAAATCAATTTCAAGGAGAAGAATTGAAAAACTAAATTTTATTTAGTGATGGCAAAACACTTGCTCTACTCGTCAATAAATTCCCAAGCAGTAAGATAAACTGGTAACATTGAGCAACCATTGAAAATGAATATTAATTTCTGTATGGAGAAATAGCATTAATAGTTTGTCAAGCCAACCTTGCTCATTGAATCAACCTTTTTATTTCTGTTGTTTTCCTCTTTCTTGGTGTACTTGGCGTCTACCCTGCGGTCAGCCTATGAGCGGTCTATGGTGGTTAGTTGATTTAATCATCAAGGTGAAGTTGCCAGACCACTAAGTCTAAAAGCATAACATCCCTTTTTGGATAACCGCCATATTAATTACCATCAACTTGTAACAATTTTCGACCACGAATCGCTCTTGGGAATAACTGCGGCGATCGCATTCAAAAAAATGGCGTTGCATATTTTCGGGATAAATTTATTATCTATGACAAATAGAAAATTCAATTCGGGAGCATCTCAGTTTTGAAAGTGGCTCAAACCGACAATAATCCATTGAGGTAGGCACAGCGATGGGCTAGGACTTGAGGTACATTGTCTCGCTTCCATTGCGCACCGGAAATCTTAGTGCGACGGTCAACTTGTTTAACGGCAGATTCAACAGATCCAGAACCAATAGAACAAATTTCTTCAGCTTGATGGTATTCGTAATTGATAATGCGATCGCGGTGTTTATCGAGATAATGGCAAAAGTTTTGTGCCTGTTTACCTTTACAATTAGTAAATAGGCTAATAGTGGCATCAACTTGACCTTTCCATAGTAGACTCTGTGCTTGTTTCAAGCGTTTGAGCGAACCCCCAACTTTGTGTAGGTTTTCTATCAAATGGAACCAATCAAGGACTTCTCGGCGCTGTACATCAGGGG
>JANZYY010000718.1 GCA_026419705.1 Fischerella sp. | reverse complement strand
CATCACAACATCCTTGCTCGTAGTTGCATCAGCTGCTGGTTCTTCCACCACACTCAAAAGCACCAAGTGGCTACCGTACTTTTGGACGATATCTATAACTACATCGACTGCTTCTTGTGTTTCCCGGCTTTGGTCAATTGGAAACAGAACTGTCTTGAACATCGCATTTACCCGTTGCTGTATAAAATTTGTGCAAAGTTGATCTTTAGTGACCAGCTTTAGTGTCTGCTTCCCGATTCTGGTAAAAGTATGGAAGTGGCTGTTCTTCCACACGTCTTGGTATTGTCTGGCAGATAATTAACAAGAATCAAATCGCTTAACAATTCTTTGCACCACTTACTCCGGTACAATTTGGAATGAGTTTACTAATCAAAAACATAACAAAAAAGCAATCAGGAGGTTTGTGACGTGTCAAAGAAAACTTTAGCAAATTTATCTGCAGCAGACTTGTCTGGTAAGCGTGCGTTTGTACGGGTTGATTTTAACGTACCCATGGATGATGCAGGTAATATTACAGACGACACTCGCATCCGTGCTGCTCTACCAACTATCCAGGATTTGGTGCAGAAGGGAGCTAAGGTGATTCTAGCAAGCCATTTTGGGCGTCCCAAGGGTGTAGATGAAAAATTGCGTCTAACTCCGGTTGCTAAACGTCTGTCTGAGTTGCTGGGTCAGGAAGTTGTGAAGACCGATGACTGCATCGGCGATGAAGTTGCAGCCAAAATTGGCGCGTTGCAAAATGGACAAGTGCTGTTACTAGAAAATGTCCGCTTCTACAAAGAAGAGGAGAAAAATGACCCCGAATTCGCGAAAAAATTGGCAGCAAATGCGGATTTGTATGTCAATGACGCCTTTGGCACCGCGCACCGCGCCCATGCTTCTACTGAAGGCGTGACTCACTACCTGAGTCCTTGCGTGGCTGGATATTTGATTGAGAAGGAATTACAGTACCTGCAAAACGCCATTGAAAATCCCCAGCGTCCTTTGGCAGCAATTATTGGTGGTTCCAAGGTTTCCAGCAAAATCGGTGTAATTGAAACACTACTGGAAAAGTGTGATAAACTGATCATCGGTGGTGGGATGATTTTCACTTTCTACAAAGCGCGTGGTTTGAATGTTGGTAAGTCTTTGGTGGAAGAAGACAAGCTAGAGTTAGCTAAGTCTTTAGAAGCGAAAGCGAAAGAAAAGGGCGTTACCTTTTTGTTACCCACCGATGTAGTAGTGGCAGATCAATTTGCTGCTGATGCCAATTCTCAAATCGTTAGCGTTGAGAGCATCCCAGATGGCTGGATGGGCTTGGATATTGGTCCTGACTCGGTAAAATTGTTCCAAGAAGCACTGGCTGATTGTAAGACAATTATTTGGAACGGACCGATGGGTGTGTTTGAGTTTGATAAGTTTGCCGTCGGTACAGAAGCGATCGCCCGTACTTTAGCCGACCTGAGCAAAAATGGTGCTACCACTGTTATCGGTGGTGGTGACTCTGTAGCCGCTGTCGAAAAAGTTGGTCTAGCTGACCAAATGAGCCATATCTCCACAGGTGGTGGCGCTAGCTTAGAGTTACTAGAAGGCAAGGTATTACCTGGAATTGCAGCTTTAGATGATGCATAATTACAATCTTTAAAATTATGTTTTTGAAGGTGGACAGTGGGCTGTTCACCTTTTCTGTCACTAAGACACCAAGAGGGAAATGGCTTTGTGACTAGTATTATGAAGTTGTGTCCTTATAATCTGAAATCTCAGCCATTAAACGAGTAGGAACCAGATATTGTTGCTGGAAAAAACGGATCGTTCGAGTTGAGGATGGCTTGATTTTAGTAGTCACGAATGCTTGTTAAAAGGTCTGCGATCGGTGTGATGCGATCGCACTTTATTTACTGTCACACTTATGTTGCCAAAAAGGTAATGCTCTGATAAATGTACTTAAAGTATCTAATGACAAACTGTTTACAATACAACACAAATCTCCTGGGTGCAATACCGTAGGTGTAAATATAATACCTTAGGAGAAAATTAAGTGAATAATCATAAACTGAACAATCAAAAGGTTATAGTATGCAAACATTGTGGTTATGATGCGAATCCTGCTAAGGCTAAACACTGTCTAGAGTGCGGTAAACCCTTAGAGTTCACAAAACCGAAGCTTAAATCTTTGGGAGATTGGCTGTTTACACCTTGGGTAATTAGGCTTGGTGCTGGTCTGCTGTTTGTGCTTGTGAGTTGGTCAATCTACTCTTTGTTCAAAAGCGTTAGCGATTTAAACAATTTCGATCGTATCGGAGTTTACAATTCCACTAGAAGCAATCCGAATATTCCCTCTACTGTCAAACTTTATAACTCCATCAAAGATGTGCCGAATGTGCCGGAAGGTACATTTAATTACGGCGGCGGTTCCAGCTTTGCAGCTCTAACTGCTCAAGGCTTACACGAAGCCATTGCCAAAGCTCACCCCAATTTTCGCCTCCGCTACAC
>JANZYY010000717.1 GCA_026419705.1 Fischerella sp. | reverse complement strand
GCTATAACCATGAACAGAATCGGGAATTATAAATAAGGGAGCTGCTTTGGTTTGTAAATTATGACTTAAATTTAAGTCTTTGTTTATAGTGTATCAACTACTAAAGCATCTTGGTGTTAGCCCTAAACGGACAACTGCCAAAACATGATGCGATTAACTCTAGAGATTGCGATTATCAGGTTAATTCTAGCAATATAGGCTGATTCGGATTGTGCAAATTCCCCATTTTTCTGAAGCTAATCACCCGCTTGTCAAGTCTCTTTTCCATCACACTGACCAAGAACTTGTGAGTTTGTTCCAGCAGCATCCTGAGTCAGGAAGATACTTTACGGCGATTTTTTGCCGCTATAGCCCGATAGTTTATACATTGATCCGTCATTCGGCGCGAGCGCCAGTACAAGCAGACTATCTGTTTGCTTTGACTTGGCGACATATTTATTACGAACTTGGTGGATTTAATTTCAACAACGGTAAACCCGGTAAAGAAAGTCTCACCCTACAAAATTGGCTCATTGACCAGACAGGTTACTGTATCAACGAAATTGAACTTCCTCCTACAGAAGCAATTCATTATTCTCTGAAAGCGACTTCTCCCCCACTGTGGTGTTATGTAGAACAAGCATTGGATCAGATCGCACCAATTTTGCGCTTGATGGTCTTGATGGCTCAAACCTTTCACTGGAGCGAAACTAGAATTGCTGCTTACCTACAAGCGGAAGGAGAAGCGATCGCGCCCGGTGATGTAGCAAATTTTCTCCAAGAAGGTTATCGTATGCTAGAGGAAAAATTACCGGCAGATATCCGAATCATCTACTTGGGTGAAAATTTACTTCCACGCCATCTTGCATAAAAATACTTAATTTATTTTTATTGCTGGTAAGAATTTACAAAAAGTGCAAATGGGCAAGTTTATGAAACTATGGCATTTAATATCAGTAATTAACCGTGTTTTCATTGGTGGATCGAAGCCCGCCTTTTTATTTATTACTTTTTTACTTAATCCCATAGCAGCAACTGCTGCTGATATTACCGAACAACTCCATCGCCCCATCGACAAATCCGTAGTCCGAAAATCAAGAGAACAAGCAGATACCTTGTTGCGGATTGGCGAACAGCAACACACCTTTGGTAATCCTGAAAAAGCAATTGAGTCTTGGTTAAAAGCACTGGAGATTTATCACTCGATTGGCGATTTCAAGGCTCAAGGTTTAGTTTACGACTACCTTGGTCGCAGCTATGTCCAGCTGGGCCGTTACAAAGAAGCAGAAGATGCAATGCGGCGACGGTTGGCGATCGCCCGCGATCTCCAGGACTTTCAAGGTCAGATATTCGCTCTCAATAACATTGGCACGTTGCTAATCCAATATGGAGAACCGATCGCTAGTTTGCAAGCACTTGCAGAAGCCCTCGAAATTGCTCGCCACGTCAAAAATATAGAAGGTCAAGGATTGTCTCTGAGTAATTTGGGTCTAGCAAATGCGAGGCTGGGAAATTACAACAAAGCAATTAAACTTTATGAGAATGCTCTCAGTTTCCGGCGTCAAGCTCGCGATCCCATCGGTGAAGCTAATACTCTGAATAATTTAGGTGATGCTTATCTAGCAGCAAGAGATTATCAAGGTACTATCGGTACCTATGGAGTAGCACTGCGGATAGCAAAAGCAACCCGCGATCGCGTTAACGAGTTACGGGCGATCGATGGTTTAGTTACCGCCCACAGTATTGTAGGACGCTATGAACGCGCCTTTGATTTACTCCAGCAGCGATTAACACTGGCTCAAGACTTACAAAATCCACGAGAAGAATTGAAATCTTTTGAGTCCTATGCTCAGCTGTACGAACAACTAGGAAACTTTCCAACCGCTCGCAATTTTTATGAAAGGGCGATTACCGTAGCGCAGATGCTAAAAGACAGCAAGCAGGAGATGCGATTGCTCGATCGACTTACCCAAATGATGCGGAAGGCTAACTGGAGTAAAAATTAACCTTTGCTATTGCTGTCATACATTTAGGGAACCACTAAGACACCAAGACACCAAGTATAATCACATCGAGGATACAAATTAATTCTTGATGACGCCCTTTTGAATTGGTCCCTATACTGTGTGGTTAAGTATGTATTGCATCTTTTAACTAACTATATAGATAATATTTATGGGCTTCATATTTTCTCTGCTGACAAGCCTAATTGCAATTTTTATCTATCTCAACTCTGGCAAGATATCCAGCGAACGCTCTCGCTGGACAATTCGCGGAATTACTGTGCTGATTGGGGCGATCGCTTTACTCGCCTCTATTTCCAGACTTCTGGTAATGGTTCCACTAGGCTGTGTTTATTGGTTCTGAAAAAGGGACTTTGCCAATTTTAGTACTCCACCAAACCAAAATTGCTGGGGTTGTTTGTAGTTAGCGCTTCAGCGCGAAAGCGCCAACTACAAACCCCGCAAAGTTGTTTTGGTAAACCACTAGTACTCTGTCACATCAACGCA
>JANZYY010000716.1 GCA_026419705.1 Fischerella sp. | reverse complement strand
GCTCATCTGAGCCTAGCAGTCAAAAAGAAATAGCGATCGCTCCCAAAATTTTTGACGCCAAGACCATGTTTATAGAGGCTCAAAAAGCCAGCGTCCAGACCATACAACGGGAAGGCAAAAAAATTGGCTACATTCATATCTGGTCGCATGCAGCCAACGAAGACGAACAGCAGCTTCAGCAAGAAATGATTTATGGTCGCCTCAAAGATGCAGATGGATTAATTTTGGACTTTAGAGATGGTTGGGGAGGTGGAGATGTTAATTCTCTCAATCTCTTCACAGCCAAAACAGGACCAAGTGTTACCAGTGTTTCTCGTGATGGGAAAAAATATACGTATATTTCCCAATGGAAAAAGCCAGTGGCGATGTTGATCAATGAGGGCAGCAGAAGTAGCAAAGAAATTTATGCTTATGGCTTCCAACAACACAAAATCGGTCCTGTCATTGGTTCCCAGACAGCAGGGGCTGTGGTTGCTGGCCGTCCTTTTTTTATGCAAGATGGTAGTCTGCTCTACGTAGCAGTTGCAGATGTATTTGTGAATGGAAATCAAAGATTGGAGGGCAAAGGAGTCATGCCAGATATTAACGTTCCCTTGCCATTAGAATATGCTCAAGGTGCAGACCCGCAGAAAGAAAGAGCAATAGAAGTTGTGCTAGCAGCAGTTAAGCAAAGCAGCTAGGTAAACCCACAATGAAAAAGATCTTATTCTTGTGCACAGGCAACTACTATCGCAGTCGTTTCGCCGAACACCTGTTTAACTGGATTGCTGCGAAGCAAGGGTTAGAATGGCAAGCTGTTTCCCGCGGTCTGGCCTTGGAGAGGGGTATAGATAATATAGGGGCAATTTCTCAGCATGCAATAGAAGCTTTAAGACAGCGGGGAGTGACATTACCAGAAAACGAACGTTTTCCCCAACAGGTTCTAGAGGAAGATTTCCATACAGTAGATATGGTAATTGCATTAGATGAGTTAGAACATCGACCTTTGATTCTAGAGCGTTTTCCTGAATGGCTAGATCAGGTAGAATACTGGCTAATTCACGACATTGATAAAACCTCTGCATCAGAAGCACTAGGAAAATTAGAGAAACATCTGCTGCAACTGATTGAAAAATTGACACAAAGTTAAGCAGTAGTTACAGAAACAGAATTTTGCTTGGTGTCTTAGTGCTTTAGTGGTTCAAAAATGTCTTTTAACCACCAAGACACCCAAGACACAAAGAAAAACTCAAACTAATGTCTTTTGCTTTCTTAAACTTTGAATCGTAGAAATCGTATGTTCTGCTACCCGTTCAATCTCTTCAGCAGTATTAAACCTGCCAATGCCAAACCGCACTGATGCATAAGCCAACTGTTCTGAATGTCCTAATGCTGTCAAAACATGGGAAGGTGCGGTAGTTGCTGAAGAGCAAGCCGAACCAGAAGAGACTGCCATCACTGGTTGCAATCCTAACATTAATGCAGCTCCATCCACTCCCTCAACACTGATATTCAAATTTCCTGCTAATCGCTGGGTGGGATGTCCGTTGAGATAAACTCCCTCCAATTGGGAAAGTATCTCCCATAATCTTTGCCGGAGTTGAGTGAGGCGTTGGTTTTCTGTAGCTTGCGTTTGTAAAGCTATCTCCACAGCTTTCCCAAATCCGACGATTTGCGGTGTATACAAAGTACCAGAACGCATCCCCCGTTCATGTCCACCACCATGTTGCTGGGGAGCTAGTTTTACTCTTGGGTTGCGGCGACGCACGTATAAAGCACCAATACCCTTGGGACCGTAGACTTTGTGTGCTGTGAGTGACATCAGGTCAATTTGCATTGCCTGTACATCGAGAGGAATTTTACCAATAGCCTGGGCAGCATCTGTGTGAAAAATTACATCATGCTCTCTACAGATAGCGCCAATTTCTGCCAATGGCTGTAACACACCAATTTCATTATTTGCAGCCATTACCGAAACTAGAATTGTGTCAGGACGGAAGGCTTTTTCCAAGTCGGTTAAGTCAATCAATCCATCTTTTTGAACAGGAAGAATCGTAATTTCAAAACCGAGAGTTTGCAGATATTGGCAAGGGTCGAGTACAGCGCTGTGTTCGGTAGCAACAGTAATAATATGCTGTCCTTTTTGAAAATAAGCTTCAGCTACTCCTTTGATCGCTAAATTATTAGCTTCTGTTGCACCGCTAGTAAAAACAATTTCTTCTGGCGTGGCGTTGATGGCTTCAGCTAAAATTTCTCGCGACTTTTTTACAGCTGCTTCTGCTTCCCAACCGTAAACATGATTGATGCTGGCTGGGTTGCCAAAGTGTTCGCCGAAATAAGGTAGCATGGCTGCCAGTACCCGTTCATCTACAGGTGTGGTAGCGTGATTGTCGAGGTAGATAGGACGATGCATATAGTTTGAATTTTAAATTTAAGATAAGTAGTTCAACCTAATTAAATATAAGATAAAAAGGAAGTAAAAATTGAAGTGAGTCAATGCCTGCTCCAATCAAG
>JANZYY010000715.1 GCA_026419705.1 Fischerella sp. | reverse complement strand
GTTTAACCCTAGCTCAAATCCGTTCTGCTCCTACTCCTAAAACTATCCTTGAGTGGATTGAGAACGGAACTGTTGATGCAGGTGCTATATCAGAGCAGGATTTTGAAGTTCACCGACGCAGTT
This sequence comes from Fischerella sp., assembly GCA_026419705.1. Lineage (GTDB taxonomy): Bacteria > Cyanobacteriota > Cyanobacteriia > Cyanobacteriales > Nostocaceae > PCC9605. Next base: position 2,370 of record JANZYY010000715.1, on the reverse strand, counting down.
TTAGCGCCACCAAGTTTAGAATTTTACACACAAGCCGATGGATACCTCCTGGGGTGATGCTACTCGCACCAACAGTAGATCGCAATCAACAGCAGCAAATCCAAAAAGTCATGAACGATGCACCTGCTGATATTGCTGGCGATGCCGGTTACGTTCCGGCTGCTAGAATACCTAATTATAAGGAGTTTATTAAGATAGTCGAAAAAGTCAGACCTTTAGAAGCACGAGTTAAGCAAACACCTGCAATTCTCCTCCCAGAAACAACTACTCAGCAAAATCAAATTTAACTTACAAGCAATTAATTGAATTTTGCTTCATAAAATTTAATAATTGCTCTGCATATTTTCTCAGACTTATACCGAATAAATAATTAGGCATTTGGTGGCTCGGTTAATGAATAAATTTTCTTAATGAAAAATCACCTTTCTTTTAAAAGGTTAATTTTATGTAAAAGCTTCAAATTCGGTTATCCGAGAGAAAAATCTGGAAAACCAAGCTAGAAATTCACTATAGATCTTATTTTCTGCTAGAGTTGCTCAGCAATTCAAAGTAACAATAGTTTGACATATTGTGTACGAAAACCAATACTCTAGCAGCTGAAGTTAAAAATATCCAAATTTTCTATAGAAAATAGCTCGGAGTATGGTGAGATGTCTCAGTCCCATTTAGTCAGGCCGGAAATACCTTCAGGAACTTTAGTAGATAACCGTTATATAATTCAAAAACTCCTAGGACAGGGTGGTTTGGGACGAACTTATTTGGCGTATGATACTCGCCGCTTCAACGAACCCTGCGTTCTGAAGGAATTTGCTCCGATTGGTACAGGAGGAGGAGGTTTGGAAAAATGTCGCAATTTATTCAAAAGAGAGGCAAAAATCCTTCACCAGTTAGAACATCCCCAAATTCCTCGCTTCCTGGCTTGCTTTGAAGGAGATGGTCGCCTATTCCTAGTACAAGAGTATGTAAATGGTAAAACCTATTCAGCACTCTTGCGAGAACGTCAAATTCAAGGGCAAACTTTTTCAGAAACAGAAGTAATTCGGTGGCTGAAGAATCTACTACCAGTCTTGGAATACATCCACCTACATCATATTATTCATAGAGATATTTCTCCTGATAATATTATGTTACCAGAAGGCAAGGTTTTGCCTGTACTGATTGATTTTGGAGTAGGAAAACAAATAGCCGATCTCAACGATCCTACTAGTTCCAATCAAGCCACTTTTGTTGGCAAAATGTCTCTAGTCGGAAAAGTGGGATATGCTCCTCGCGAACAAATTAGTTTGGGGTTGTGTTCTCCTAGTAGCGATCTCTATGCTTTGGGAGTAACAGCCGTTGTGCTGCTTACAGGTAGAGATCCATCCTTTTTAATGGATCAGTACACCTTAGAATGGAAGTGGCGTTTCTACACCTATGTCAGCGATGAGTTTGCTCAAATACTAGATAAAATGCTGGCAGATACACCCAGATTGCGATATCAAACAGCTCAAGAAGTTGTCAGGGATCTTGAGTTTTTGGAACAAGCTCAAATGCGATCGCCATCAACGATGTTTGATGTCCCTCCCACTATACTTGCTCCTGAATCTCAGTCTATAATGAGATCGACGAACTCCCCCAATCCATCTACAGATGAAACTGTTCTAGTTTCACCTTTTCACGAAGCACCATCTCACCATCAATCCACTTCTCAAAATCAATCCACTTCTCCCATTCAACAAACCTTCCAAGCTCAACAAACTTCTCAAAATCAACCTCAAAATCAACAGATTACCTCCCTCAACGCCGCTTTTGTACAGCGTTGTCAAGAAGCCCTAGCTTTCTACATTGGACCGATCGCAAGTTTAGTAGTAGAAGACGCATTAGCTGAAAATCCGCAAGCTACACCTTACCAATTCGTTGAACTCTTAGCTACACAAATACCGGAATCGCAAGCAGCACTTGAATTTACCAGACGGCTATTTTCCTAAAAGTTTAAGCTCATGTGCTTGTAAATATTACTTTTGTGTTCTACAAATAACCAATCACCAATAAATAATGACAATTAAGTAGAAAAGCATAAATAAACTAAATGCAGGGCGGGCTAGAAGCCCAGCTCACAAGAGCTTTAATAATATTGTGGAGTGGGCATCCTGCCCGCCCGTATAAAATAAAAGATATTTTACGTTTAATTATGTTGACCTACTTATTACGCTTGAACTATACAACGTCAAAGGCTCATACTATATTATCTATAAAGATGCGCTTAATATAGCCCAACTCTTCTAGGGTTTGGGCGATATAAATTAGGACTTACGCAAAAACCCTATTAAACTCTTTATTCTCCGTGTCCTTTGTGTTCTACCCTGCGGTCAGCCGAATAAAACGCGTCTA
>JANZYY010000714.1 GCA_026419705.1 Fischerella sp. | reverse complement strand
AGATGTGTATAAGAGACAGATGTAGATTTCTTGTGCTTTACCTTCACGGATAGGCATAGCGAAACCACCGCAGACAACGTCACCTAACACGTCATAGGATACAAAGTCTAGGTCTTGGTAAGCACCATTTTCTTCCAAGAAGTTGATGGCGGTGATGATACCACGACCGGCACAACCTACACCGGGTTCAGGACCACCAGACTCCACGCACTTCACACCACGGTAACCGGTTAACATTACTTCTTCCAGTTCTAAGTCTTCGACTGCGCCCCGCTCAGCAGCAAGGTGCAACACGGTGGTTTGAGCTTTACTGTGCAGCATCAAACGGGTAGAGTCAGCTTTGGGATCGCACCCCACAATCATAATTCGCTGACCCATTTCTGCCATAGCGGCAAGGGTGTTTTGAGAAGTAGTAGACTTACCGATACCGCCTTTACCATAGAAGGCTATCTGTCTGATTTGATCGTCGGACATGATTCTTTATCTCCTGCAATTGGTTGGGTGGGTCTAGAGGATTTGTGTTCGAGGTTCACTTTTTTTGGGTCAGCAGTGACCGCTTTATAGAACGTCACCAACGGTGGGGATCGCTCTACCGCAAAAACAGTTGTCATAATGTTGGTTGTTGGTTGTTGGTTGTTAGTTGTTTACTATTAACCACTAACTACCAACCAAGAACTAATAACTAAACTGCCTCAACTACAAGGTCTTTACTCACGCGATCGCGCAATCTGGATTCAATCGCAATCTTTAATGTTGCTGTGCTGCTAGAACAGGAACCGCAGGCACCTTGCAGTACTACTTTGACGCGATTGCCTTCAACATCGTACAATTCTACGTCTCCCCCGTCGGCAATCAAAACGGGTCTGACTTCTTCATCTAATACTTTTTGTATAAGTGCAATTTTTTGCACTGTTGTCAGTGATTTTACTGAAGAAAGCCCATGACTGTGATTGGCGGAAGTGCTTGAAGGGGTAGCAGATTCTTTTTGCACACATGCAATAATATCATCGATAGTTGCCAGACAAGATCCGCAACCGCCACCCGCTTTCACGTAATTTGTAACTTCTTCAGCAGTGGTGAGGTTATTTTCAATAATCACGCGCCGAATTTTTGCATCACTAATGCCAAAGCAAGTGCAAACTAGCGCCCCTTCGTCATCATCTTCATGAACATCTAGGGGTATACCTCGGTAATTATAAATAGCTGACAAGAGTGCTTCTTGTCCCATTACCGAGCAGTGCATCTTTGCTTCCGGCAAACCGCCCAGGTAATTGGCAATATCTTTGTTAGTAATTTTCAGGGCTTCATCTAAAGTTTTACCCTTAACTAGTTCTACCAGAGCTTCAGATGAAGCGATCGCACTAGTACAACCAAAAGTTTGAAAACGAGCATCGAGAATCTTTTCTGTATCTTCCTCAACTTTCAGATGCAGTCTCAAAGCATCTCCGCAAGCAATGCTACCTACTTCACCAACGACAACTCTAACACCTGCTTCACCCTTATCTTCAATTACTCCCTGATATTTGGGATTGTAAAATAGTTCTAGTACTTTATCTGTATAGTCCCACATAGCCGATTTTGGATTTTGGATTTTCGATTAGGGATGTTTCAATTAGCAACGAGGGATTTGTTTTTCTCCCCATCTGGAGTTCTCCCCATCTCCCCATCTTTTTGTTGCAACCAACTTGCTTCATCATTCTTGAAAGGTGAGAGGGCGCGTAGGCGTTCGACAATACCAGGCATTACTGCTAGCACGGTATCAATTTCAGTGTCTGTGGTGTAACGACAAAGGCTGAAGCGAATGGAACCGTGCAAAATGGTGTATGGTAAACCCATTGCCCGCAAAACATGGGAAGGTTCCAAAGAGCCAGAACTACACGCTGAACCGGATGAGGCACAGATACCATACCGATTGAGCAAGTAGAGAATTGCTTCTCCTTCAATGTACTTGAAGCCAATGTTAGTCGTATTGGGCAATCTCTGCGTAGGATGACCGTTGACTTGGCAGTCGGGAATGGTGGCAATAATAGTTTGTTCTAAGCGATCGCGCAGTTTTCTTTCTCTAGCAGTTGCTTCTTCTAAATGCAATAATTCTAATTCGGCAGCTTTGCCAAGAGCAACGATTCCCGGAACATTTTCCGTTCCCGCCCTTCTTCCGCGTTGCTGTCCACCACCGATGAGCATGGGACGAAATCTCACACCGCGCCGCACGTACAAAGCACCTATTCCTTTGGGTGCATGAATTTTATGACCAGACATGGTTAACATATCAACGGTGCTAGTCTTCATGTTCATCGGGATTTTGCCGACTGCTTGCACTGCATCTACATGGAACAGAGCACCGTGTTCTTTAACTCGTACACCAATTTGCTCGATTGGGAAAACCACGCCGGTTTCGTTGTTAGCATACATAATCGTTACCAGGGCGGTGTTACCTGTCAACTGTCTCTTATACACATC
>JANZYY010000713.1 GCA_026419705.1 Fischerella sp. | reverse complement strand
GTTCTGCTGTTCGGGTTACTCTTGCTGCTTTGGGGACAAACCCGCACGGTAGGTTCTATTACTGAGGTACTAAGACCAGAAGGTGATGAAAAACTAGTAGACGTGCTGTTGGCACACCGCCGCTTATATCGAGGCCCGAAAATTGTCGTCATCGGTGGCGGTACGGGTCTTTCCACGTTACTGAGAGGACTGAAGCACTACAGTGCCAATATTACTGCTATTGTTACTGTCGCTGATGATGGCGGATCTTCAGGGCGTCTGCGGCGAGAATTTGGTGTCTTGCCACCAGGTGACATTCGCAATTGCTTAGCAGCACTGGCAGATGAAGAAAAATTATTAACAGAACTATTTCAATATCGGTTTCAGGTTGGCGATGGTTTGACGGGTCACAGCTTTGGTAATTTGTTCTTAACGGCTATGAGTGAAATTACTGGAGATTTAGAACGGGCAGTTGCTGCCAGTTCTAAAGTACTAGCCATCCGGGGGCAAGTCTTACCCGCAACTCTTAGTGATGTTCGCTTATGGGCAGAGTTAGCAGATGGTCGTCGGATTGAGGGTGAATCCAAGATCACTGCAGCAGGGGGTAAGATTGTTAAAATTGGATGTACTCCTGCTAATCCTCCAGCTTTACCTGCAGCAATTAAGGCAATTAAAGAGGCTGACTACATGATTATGGGTCCTGGCAGCCTATATACTAGTGTAATTCCTAACTTGTTAGTACCGGAAATTGCTGATGCGATCGCTGCCTCCAAAGCACCCCGCATTTATGTCTGCAATATCATGACTCAGCCAGGAGAAACTCAGGGATATACCGTTGCTGACCACATTCGGGCTATTGATGCTGCTTGCAACGGCAGACCTTTGTTTCATGCCGTGCTGGTACATAAAAAATCCCCTTCTGCCCGCGCCCTCATCCGCTACGCCCAACAAAACTCCCATCCTGTCTTTTTGGATCGCGAAGAGGTAACCAAGCTAGGGCGAAGAATTGTTTCGGCTAATGTGATGCATGAGGATGAAACAGGTTGCGTGCGTCACGATCCACAACGACTAGCACGAGTGTTATTACGGTGGTACAGTGGAGCGCATCTGGTGAAATAAGAAGAGGGGGAGATGGGGTGATGGGGTGAGTGGGAATTGGGCATTGGAAATAACTAGTAACCAACCACCAACCACCAACCACTAACTACTAACTACTAACTAATAACCAATAACAAATGACTAATGAAAACTAATTATGAAAATTTCCCTTACAGATGCAGAGGCGACGCGATCGCTTGGTATTATTCTTGGTCAATGTCTAGATGCTGGCAGCGTTATTTTGCTAGAAGGTGATTTAGGTGCTGGTAAAACCACTCTAGTACAAGGTATTGGTGAGGGCTTGGGTATTACCGAATTGATTGTCAGCCCAACTTTTACCCTCATAAATGAATATACACAAGGACGTCTTCCCCTCTACCACCTAGATTTATATCGCTTAGAACCTCAGGAAGTGGCAGCATTAAATTTGGAAACTTACTGGGAAGGAGTTGAGGTTCCGCCCGGAATCGTGGCGATTGAATGGGCAGACAGAATGCCATACAAGCCTCCTAGTTATTTAAATTTGTGTTTGATACATGGAAGTGGTGGTATTCGTCAAGCCGAAATAACATCATGTAATTTTGCTATTAACGAAAAAATTTTGAACTTTTGTAGACATCATTGTTGCAGTTAAATGTTCAATTCTTTCTATCTACTACCGCCACATTTACTGGAATTATCTAATAAAATTGTTATCTCTATTAACCAATATATTGCTGCAATAGGCTTAGTATTTCCAACCCAAGTCACTATATTTTATATATTAAATACTTAAAAAGTAAATCGATAAAAAGTAATAAGTAAAGAGTCTGTTTAATCAGTTACGTCTGATGTGATTAAAGCGATGACAAAAATCAGGTTTTGGAAATTGATCGCAGATGTAGACATTCGTTAGGGCGGCTATGTTTCTTTAAAAACAACTGGACTGTTGTCAACTAATTAATTAAAGGTTTGTAGTGTAGACGGTCGTAAGATCGCTTTCCCTGAGGGTGGAGTTTTGTTTTCAAACAAGGGGTAAAGCCCTTACTAAGAACTTATTTCCATGATTTTACGTGACTTAACACAGTTTGATTTATTCTTGCTGACTCACACTTAAACCCTACTTTGTGTTGTGTATTCGTATTAGATGTCAGTTTATATTCCAAAAAGGTTTAGTTCAGGTTTTGATTCTCCAAGGGTGTGTTTTCTGTCCTCTGAGATCCCCCTGAACCCCCCTTAAAAAACCTATTATCGATACGAGCAGATATAAGTGTTCAAACGGACATGACATGGATCGAAAATTGATCTTGAAAATGAGGAATAGCCATTGATCGATGACCAATGGCCAATGACTGCTAACTATTTATTGACCAAATGTTAGAGCCTGTCCTCGTACTTGTGTATGCAACTTACCTTTTTCATAAACAAGCTGACCACCAACAATAGTGT
>JANZYY010000071.1 GCA_026419705.1 Fischerella sp. | reverse complement strand
ACTCAGAAGAATGTTAAGAGAGTTAGTAGTTAGTCGTTAGTTGTTTGTTGTTTATTGACCACTAACCATTATCCACTAACTAATGTACAGACGTGCCATGGCACGTCTGGTACAACCACCAACCACCAACCACCAACCAAATTTTATGAAAGCACTGATCCTTTCTGGCGGTAAAGGCACTCGTTTGCGCCCTCTCACCTACACGGGGGCAAAACAACTTGTACCTGTTGCCAATAAACCTATTTTGTGGTATGGCATTGAAGAAATTGTTGCTGCTGGGATTACTGATATTGGTATTATTATTAGTCCGGAAACAGGGTCAGAAGTAAAAGCTAAAACAGGAAATGGCGATCGCTTTGGGGCAAAAATTACATACATATTGCAAGAGCAACCAGCAGGGCTTGCTCACGCCGTGAAAGTAGCCCTTCCCTTTCTAGGAGATTCGCCTTTTGTGATGTACCTGGGAGATAACCTCATTCAACAAGGTGATCTAAGTTATTTTCTCAAAAAATTTACTACTCAAAAGCAAGACGCCTTGATTCTCTTGCGTCAAGTTAGCAATCCTAGTGCTTTTGGTGTGGCTAAGGTAGATGAGACAGGGCGAGTATTGCAGTTAATCGAAAAACCGAAACAACCACCCTCCAATTTGGCATTGGTAGGAGTTTATTTTTTTTCTCATGTGATTCATGATGCGATCGCCTCTATCCAACCTTCTGCTCGGGGTGAGTTGGAAATCACCGATGCGATTCAATACCTTATAGATCGACAAAAGCAAGTTTTAGCTTGTCAATTAGAAGGGTGGTGGTTAGATACTGGTAAAAAAGATGACTTATTAGAAGCGAACCGTCTCATTCTTGATACCTACTTAAACACAGAAATTTTAGGAGAAATTGATGCTCAAAGTCAGGTGATTGGACGAGTCCAGATTGGAGGTGGGTCTAAAATAGTAAACTGTATAGTTCGCGGTCCAATTGTAATTGGTAGCAATTGTTATTTAGAAAACTGCTTCATAGGCCCTTACACTAGCATTGCCGATCGTACCAGGCTCATCGACACTGATATAGAACATAGTGTGGTTCTAGAAGGTGCTAGAATAACTGGAATTCATCAACGCATTATTGATAGCGTCATTGGACAAAGAGCGCAATTAACAGTTGCTCCTCGCCGTCCTAAAGCTTTGCGATTTATGATTGGTGATGACTGTCAAATTGAACTGACGTGATTTATTTTTTAACAGTTAACTATTATTCAACCAATCTTGTTGCGAAATTAGTTTCTTCTCTGCCAAACAGCAAAGATAGAGATTACAAAATAATTATTATCAATAACTCTCCTGATGATGATTCTATTTATCAACTCAAAAATGAATCAGTGCTTGTTTTGAATGCTGTTAGTAATTTAGGTTTTGGTAGTGCTTGCAACCTGGGACTAAAATTTATTTATGCAGAAGATCCACAAGCAATTGTCTGGATAATTAATCCAGATGCTTATTTATTAGAAAATACTTTAGATAAAGTTCAACCATTTTTTGATTCACATCCTGAAATTTCGATTCTCGGTACAATTGTTCATACTCCTGTAGGTGAAGTTTGGTTTGCAGGTGGTCGCTTTCTTCACAATACAGGAGCGATTTTGACTCAAGATTTGTTAACCAACACAAACACAGATTATGTTTTATGTGATTGGATTACAGGCTGTAGTCTAATAATTAATCTCAGTAACTTTTACGAATGTCCTTTGTTCGATCCTGCTTATTTTCTTTACTATGAAGATTTTGATTTTTGTCAAAGATTTGCTCAGCAAGGACACTTAATAGCTGTTACCAAGCAGTTTGGTATTTTGCATCAGCCTTCTGCAATTACTAATAAGTATGTTTTCAGAAAAGTTAAACATAGCACCTATAGTTATTTATTAACTTTAGAAAGATATACAAATAAATTGATTTTCAGTTTAAGATTGGTTCGGCTGATTTGCCACGCTTTGATCTTGATGTTTATTAAGCCTCAGTTTGGGTTAGGAAAATTTTACGGTGTGTTTATGTATTGGCGAAGATAAGCTGATGACACTTTTTTAAAGTATATTGCGATCGCAAAATTTGACGCAGATGTGTACAGACCAGAGTATGTAAATGAGCAGATTATTAATTAATTTATCAGTTATATTTTCCCAAGCCACGGGCATAAGTAACTACGCTAAGAATCTTTTCCCTTATTTAAAATCTTTTCACCCTACTCTCTTAACTGCCATAAATTATCCAGGATTTAATTGCTATTCAATTCCAGATCGTTTCACTCCTGCTCATGGTACAAAAGGTCATTTTGCCCGCTTGATGTGGACACAGTTTCAATTACCACAAATCTATCAAAAGCTAAAATCTCATCTCATTTTTTCTCCACTTCCGGAAGCACCTTTATATTCTCGTTGTCGTTTTGTCGTCATGGTTCACGATGTCATTCCGTTACGGTTTCCCAGACGTTTTTCACCCCTTACACCCTACTTTCGCTACTATATTCCCCAAGTTCTCCAGCAAGCGCAACACATTATTTGCAACTCCCAGGCTACGGCGACGGACATCGTTGACTTTTATGGTGTTCGTGCTCACAAAATCACGCCCATACCCTTGGCGCATGATGCTAGTCATTTTCGACCGGTTCAGATCCCCCCAACGTCCCTTTCCAAGCAGAATAGGGGGGAGCAAGCAGACGAAATTTATTGTCCCTATTTTCTCTATGTTGGTAGACACGACCCCTATAAGAATTTACACAGACTCCTTGCTGCTTTTGCAGGGCTACCGAATTATCGCGATTACGAACTATGGTTAACGGGATCGCCAGACAAACGCTACACCCCTGTTTTACAAGCACAAGCAGAGGAGCTAGGCATAGCAAAGCAGGTAAAATTTTTAAACTACGTTCCCGAGTGCGAATTGCCAAAGATTATAAATAGCGCGATCGCTCTGGTTTTCCCCAGTCTTTGGGAAGGTTTTGGTTTCCCTGTTCTAGAAGCGATGGCTTGCGGTACTCCCGTCATTACTTCCAACCTCTCCTCTCTACCAGAAGTTGCTGGTGATGCTGCTATTCTGATCAATCCCTACGATCCAGGTGAAATTACAGAGGCAATGTTTAAAATTGCTACTGATAGTCGACTACGCGATCGCCTTTCTACCGCAGGGATCGCCAGGTCAAAGCAATTTAGTTGGCAAAAAACAGGATTGGCAACGATGGAAGTATTAAAGCAATTTCTTTGAAAACAAGAGATAGGTTAGTAGTTAGTAGTTAGTAGTTAGTAGTTAGTTGTTAGTTGTTAGTTGTTGGTGGTTGGTTTTTAACCACTATCCACTAACCACTATCCACTATCCACCCACTAACCAATCCTGACAATAACTCTTCTTGGAGTGCCTGCAAAGTTTCTTCATTAAATGCAAATTTAATTAACTCTACTAACTCACCCCAACTGCGCAGCGCAGACTCTGAGAAGGCTTGCCAAAATTCATCAGCAAAAAACTCCGCCCACCACTTGGGAGCTTGTTTCCTACATACAGCATTTGACTGCTTTCGCCAGCGCTTGCGCCATTTGAGCATTTCTGCTGGTGTGGGTGGCTTGACTCCCACAATTGGTGGAAAATCTGCATAGCTAACAAACTTACTCACACCCTTGGCATGAACATAAACTATGTAGCGCCAACATTCCACAACATATATATCTTCTAGCTTGATATTAAACATCAAGCACACAGCTTCTTCGGTAACAAATCGCGCTAATGTGTGGATAATAGGCGATTTATGAACAATTTTTGATTCCCGGATGACAAGTGCTTTTGGTTTGGGTAATGATAACATATAAGAAAATCCTTGTAGGATGGATACATCTAAATGCTTTGGCTAGTAGCCTGGAAGTAGCAGGTGCATTCGTTTTCAGGGATTTGATTGAATGTGAATGCGATCGATCGCCCTTCAGTTTCCTTGACCGGAGGGAGATCGTTTTTTAAAGTGTAATAATTAAACGATACAATTTTATCTTTTGTCAAGATTAAGATGGGACTGATTAGGCTGCGAATTAGGGAATTTGCGGATGAAAAAGGTTGGACGCTAAAGGATGTCTCCGACTATTCGGGAGTAGCCTACAGTTCAGTGAGAGCCTACGCGCGATCGCCAGGGTTAGCAATGGTTGATTTTACCTCGATCCTGAAGATGGCACGTGCGTTAGACGTGATGATTGAAGACTTGGTTGAAGTAGTAGAAGAATAGCCAAGCGTACTGCAAAAGTAAAAATGGTAGTAGATGCGAGCGCGGAATGAGGGTATTTGCTCAGATAACCGACTAAGTTTTAGAACAGGAAACCCAAAGGTTTGACGAAAGCATTTTACTAGCAATTCGGAAACTGCACGCGCCATTAGGGTCTGTTTTCAAAACCTAAGTGACGCCATTCTAGATTTTGGGAAACCCCACGCTCGAATGAGAGGACAGAAAACACGCCCTAGGCGATCGCACGATCTTGGTATTGGCAATTGGGCTACTTTACAATCATCGCCACTCACGAGCAACTACTTTAGTACTTTTTTGTTGAAATCAATATTTGGGAAGACCCGCATACAAAAAATTTTTACAAATTTTGTGGAAGTAGTGTTAAATTTGCTGACTCTCTTGTTAAGAAATTATACCCATAGTATCTTTGACATGCTCTTGAGAGCAGCAAATATGTATACTCTTTGGCGTACGATCAAGCTAGCTGCTTTATATTTCGACTGTGCGTGAATCAGCACGATATTTACTGATTATTGCTTGTTCTCAGCGCAAGCTTACTGATGATGGCTTGTTACCTGCGATCGCCCGATATGATGGAGGTCATTTCCGCGTGTTACGAAAAGCACAAAGAGATGGCTATTGGTCAAATCATATAGATGTGCTGATTTTATCGGCTAAGTACGGCTTGATAGAATCTTGTACGCCGATTGCTAATTACGAGCAAAGGATGAATAAAAAAAGAGCCTGTGAACTAAAGACTCAAGTCACACAAACCTTGCAAGCTTACGCCCAAAAAGGCATTTATAGTGAAGTTTATGTTGATTTAGGTAAAGATTATCAATCAGCAATAGAAGGACTTGGGGAGTTATTCAAAGGTTCATTGGTGACGCATGCTCAAGGTTCTATTGGAAAGCGTTTGCAATCTTTAAAAGATTGGCTTTCAGCTAAACGTGGAGGATAAAAACTTTGCCGCAAAAAGGATCTATTATTTCAGCAATCTTCGGTGGCTATCGTTCAGCATTGGACTTATCCCAAAAACGATACACAAACCTATATACAGAAAGAGCAGCCAATGCAATTGCTTTTTATAACGATTTTCTCAAGAATCTAATTGTTAAATTTGATCATTTTCAGGAAGCTTCTCTCAGGCGCAAGATTCACAGTGAAGTAGAATCTTTTTTTGGTCGGGATGAAATTCAGTTTGTTGCGATCGATGGTACTTGTAAAAAAGACCCCTTTACCGATTTTATGGTTTTTTCCAGCGTTGCTTATGGCGTGCGAGGTGAAATTTCTTTGCAAGGAAATCCGCCAACAATAAAATACAAGCGACGAGGAATGGATGAAGATATTAGTTTTGTTGCCTATGTACCTGTTCCATTTGCCGAAATAGAAGATGTTGCAAATTCTGAAAGACTAGAGGATTTCCTTGTTACTGACCAAGATAAAGTTGATTTATCAAATATTCAAAGTACATTGATGCAACTAGCTGAGGTGTATCTAGCTTACGAAATTTCTCGTTCTACTTTCTCAAATGGAGTGCGTCTGATTCTGATGGATCATTCACCCAGTAGCATTTTGGCTAGTGTTGAAGTAGGAACTTCTAAGGAGAAAATCGGACTCTTAGGATATCAGGTTGGTCAGCGCAAATTAGAAGAACGTGATGCTATTGTTGTATACGCTCATCCATTTAATGAAGAATTAGGTCTGCCATCTACCAAGCAATTCCGAATGTACAATGCCCTAGTTGCGGAAGTAGTTAAACAGCGAATTAGGACTGGAAGACAGTTAGATATGAATGACTTTGCTCAAAGGGATGCAGCACGAAAAAACATCACAGTTGATGAATGGTTTGATGAATGGAAAGTTCATTACGAAAGAAACCAGCCAGCTATAAATAAACTAGGTAAATACGATTCCCAAAATAGGACATTTACACCCAGTTTTGACTACGATTATTCTTGGCGAGATTCTGTAAGACTCTTTGAAGATATTTGTTATCAACTTTTTAAGAAAAAAGAGCAAGAAGCTCTAATATACGAAACAGAAGATCCAGATGCTCCAAGCAGAACTAGAAAACGTTGGATGTCACCTAATGATATCAAATTTTTGGTATCAATAGGTCTGAGAGCATTAATTGAAGAATGCTGGGACAAGAGAGTCATGTTATTAGGAATTGTTAAAGACTCTCAATCGCGTTACTTTACTAGAAATTATTATGGAGTGATGTGTCACACAGAAGTTTATGAATCAATTGATGTGAAACCTCTGCCTTGGACAGATAGGATTGTTTTAGAAGACATAGCTTATACAGTACCAGAAATCACTGCTCCTTGGTCTACCACAGAATTTGACTCTTGTTTTATGACTCTCCATCTCGATCAAGTTCAAGGGTCAAATGAAATTAAACCAATGGGTGTAAGAGGAGATATTGTCAACCAGGAAAGATTATTTGCACGGTCGTTAGGTCAATTTTTCTTACGTCGTCGCCATGATAAAGCTTCACCATTAATGGGTCATGTCATTTTTATAGATCGCCTTTTACATCCTCATTGGGATGCAGACTTATGCAAAGGGATAACGGTGACAGATAAAACTGATGAAAATGATATCGGCAATATAGGAATTATCCAGCCATTTCTACATAAAGATAACACTGTGGATAATCCAGGTCAGCGAATAGCAATGTATTTTTTAGATACGCTAACACGTAATTTATTTCCTGAAGCAATTGGACATCCCGATCCCTTACATAAAGCAGATTGGGGTGCTAAAACAGTTGGACGTAAAGTTGCCCAGATTATAGCCGATAGTGCAATTTATTTTATGGCTAATCCCCTAAGTAAAACTTTACGAAGTATCCGAGATACTATCAAGAGATGAGGTGTTGTATGAAAGAAGATAAATGGTTTGTTAAAAGCAAAAATGGTAAAGAACGGACTGGCGTATTAATGAAACTTGAGGAGAACGACCAGTCTAGATATGAATTTGAGGTTTGGTTTGAGTATACCAGACTCGCAATGAATGATATTAAAGAAGGCACAATGTTAGCTGTTCCTAACTACGCCACAACTAAAGAAGAAATTCATTACAGTATTTTAGAAGTAACATCGATCAAACCTATCCATTATGCTATTGGCGAAGACCCCCAGGGATATCCTGGTTTTGTTTTAGAAGCTGCTAAAAATGCTGCTCATGATTGGACTGGTCAGGACGATGAGCCTACAGAAGATACTACAACAATTCAATGTACAGCTATCCCTACAAATTTAGAGTTAATAGAATGCAAGGATGGTTCTCGTGATTTTCAGCCAGAGCAAAATATTCCCATGGTTGGGGCTGTGGTAAGAATTCTGGACACAGAACCTACTAAACAGGTAGTGAATAAAGATATTGACTTAGAGGCGGAAAAAGATAGCTTATTTGTCGGTGGTAAGTTAATCCGCGATGAAAAAGTAGAAACGTTTATACGCATCGAAGAATTTATCAGAGTACATTTTGGAATTTTTGGCTTCACTGGAGCTGGTAAATCTAATTTATTAAGTACTTATATTGCTAATCTTTTGAGTTCTCCCAAAGTAGTCAAAATAGTTTTATTTGACCTTATGGGAGAATACACTGTACTACTTTTAGACCAGTTGCTTAATAGAAAAATCAATGGTCGAATATTAACTCTTGGAACACAAACCCTCCCTGAAGGTTTATTCAAATACATCAATCAACTTCAGAAATTTTCCGACCTTAACACAGCTACAACTCAGCTTCAAAAATACACACTCTTGCCAAAAGCATTAGTAAGTGAAAGCGAATTTGTCAGACAAGGACTACAGAAACTTATAGAGACTCATGCTATTCGTTTTTATCAACATGCACAAAGTTTGACAATTTATGATGTTTTTTTCACAGATGCAGTACATTGGGCAAAGAAAAGACAGAAAGAAAAAAATAATCAGCGTAAAGAACTAGTCAAAAAATGTCTTCAACGAGCTGGTGTAACAGGTAATTATAAAAATACTCACTTTCAACCGGATTTAGCAAATAAAATTAGAGAAGAAATAGAAAAAGAACTTGAGAATCAGACATATAAAGATTTCAAAGACGAAGGAGACTTTAATAACCATCTAGCAAAACTTAAAGAGTTGGAAACCACTACAGATATATTTTTTGCAGCAGGGACAACTCTTGATGATGTTGTCAAAGACTTAAATAACGATCAACAATCATCCCTTTGGATTATACAAGCCCATAATCCGAATGAACTTCGTGATTTCAGCAAGCGTCTGGGCGAAAAAGTGTATGAAGAACGCCGTCAAAATGGTCTTGTTGACCCACTGGTTTCTTTTATTTTTGATGAAGCTGATGAGTTTATTCCTAGTAAAACAAATGGTCAATCTTATGAAAACTCAAAAGAAATTGTGGAAACACTAGCTCGTCGTGGTCGGAAATTTGGTTTAGGTATAGGTATAGCTACACAGCGCACAAGGTATTTAGATACTAGCATTATGGCACAACCTCATACATATTTAGTTAGTAAATTACCAAGAGAGAGCGATCGTGATGTTGTCGCTGAGGCTTTTGGTGTTTCAAAAGATATGTTTCGCCAGACTTTCAAGTTTAAACCTGGTAACTGGTTGCTAATGAGCCATGATGCAACTGGACTTAAAGCAATTCCAGTACCGATTCAAACTGAAGATGCGAATCAACGTCTAAAGAAATTTTTGAATACTTTAACATGATACCTTTCTTTGTCGCTGACCGTCCCATGAGTTTACGCATAATTAAAGGATTACCTTTACAGGATTATCCGAATGTGCGTTTTGGTATTATGGCTCACGCTAATACCTCATCCAATTTCCAAGAAGCGCTGCGAAAATATCCCTGTGAAAACTTAGAATATTGTGATGCTGTTAACGGACCTTGCCAATATCAAGAAAACATTTGTAATTGCCCATTCCGCAAACGCATTTTGCATCAGACAATCAAAATGTGTGACTCTGGCATTTTTACAAAAGAAGGAGCTACTTTAACCTACAAACAATTGTTTGCAGCCTATAAAAAAATGGGTGTAGAGTATGGCATCATGATAGATGTATATAAAGATTTCCAAGCAACCATTAATAGTGCTAAAGAAGCTCTGGAAGTTTATAAACCCTACAAAGATATCTTTAAACTAGTTGCAGTTGCCCAAGGTACTTGTCTTGATGAATATGTTAACTGCTATGCACAATTAAGAGAGTTAGGCTTCCAATATATTGCAATAGGTGGGCTTCTCCGTCGTCATGAAAAAGCGGTGAGATATGCTAGAGTTAACAGCGAAGAGTTAATGTTTGATGTCCTTAGGAAACTACGTTCCTGTTATCCGAATGATTGGCTTTTTGCCCTTGGTTGCTTTAATCCCTCTCGCTTAGAAAAGCTTCAAAATTTAAATGTTTGGGCAGATTATAAAGGCTGGATATTTCAGTATAGAAAACGTAACCAGATACTTAATGGGTATATCAATGATTTCATTTCTAATAATTTAGATGAACTAGATATTCAAGAACTTAACCAAAAAATTTTAAAATTAAAAAAAACAATCAATGAACGTCAATATTTAGTAGAAAAACATGAAAATCTCTCCCAAAAATTATATCAGGGAAGACGCATACTTAGGGAATCAATGAGATTATTGTATGAGGAGCTACAGGCAGAATTACCTGAAAAAGTAGCAAAGTTTAACAAACTAACAACGCGAGGTTTGCTAGGGGAGCAGGAGAAGAATCTTGTTCATCAAATGTTACATAATCTTGGCAAACAAGAATCCCAAGAGAGTAAATTGATTCTGGATAATATTCAACAAAATCGAGAACTAGACAAACAAATAAAAGCTTTAGAAAAAGAAATCAACACAAAAAATCAATCTTTAGCAGAAAAAATAATTAATATTACCTCTGAACCAGTCAGAATTTCAAAAGATGCAATTTTGATATGTAAACAAATTGCTAAACTTGCCGGATGCACAGAAAATGAGCATCGTCTTGAACAAGTTCGCAGCAAGATTGCTCAAGAAGTTTTGAAACCCTTATCTAAATATAATTCTTAATTCCTCAACGGAGAGGGTGGGATTCGAACCCACGGATGCTTTCACATCACTCGATTTCAAGTCGAGCGCAATCGACCACTCTGCCACCTCTCCAAAAAAAGCTGGCGAACTTTATTCGTCAGCCGTCAGCTACAAAAGCTGACCAGTAAACAATAATAACTCAAATTCATGCAGTTTGCACTACTGAACGGGATTTTTGATACAAAATTTCTTCAGACGCAACATCACAGTCATTACCAACCCAGACACTAGAGGCTTGCAAGACAACTCCATCTTCCAGCAGGACAATCGAGAAATTCCGCAGTTTCTGACCATCACCATCCACGATTCTTGGTACAGCCGCTGCATTCAAGTAAACTATCCCCTCTGGACTTCTAAACACGCGCTTTCGCAGCACTTTTTTAGTGTGTCGTAATGTGTGGTGCATATGACCAAACGTCACTAGAGGAACAGTTTTACCAGTAGTGAGAGTCAGAGATATCGCCTCAGCTAAATCAGGATCGCCAAAATCACCGCCAATAGGGTGCCAATCTTTACCACAGGGATCTTCAGGGCGATCGCCTAATCCAGAAGGACCATTGTGACCAACAAAAATAATTGTCTCATAAGCAGCACTCTTGACAGCTGCAAAAATCCGCGCAGCTGACTCATCCAGATCGGTCACACCATACCGTTCCTTACAGATGTCAGCAAATCTCCACTCTGGTCCGCCCCAGCTAAAAGGACGACCTCCCACCACAGTCAAATTGAAAGCAGGAATATCCAACTTCCCATAACCTACATGGGCTTCCCCTAATAAATCCAGCTGTTGTTGCACCCAGTCTTCTTGAGAGCGGTCGTAGGGACACTTTTTGCGTCCCCATTCTGTGGCAGTGTACCACGCATCGTGGTTTCCCATCACTGCTGCCTTAGGAATATCAAGGGATGCGATCGCCCTTACCACTTCTACCGACTCGTTACCAAAGTCTCCAACAAACAGCACTAAGTCAACACCAAGATGCTTGAGTGCATAGCCATCTTCCACTTCCCATTGGTCGTGAACATCTCCAACTACAGCGATTTTCAAGGTTTTTGAATTAGTTGTCTGACCGATCATGCGACTTTCCTTGCCATATGTCTCCAGCATAGGCAACTCATCAGGATTTTGGCACAAATCTCAAGAGGGAGTATCACCCTCCCCCCATTTTTGGTAAAAACTACTATAATTGCTTAGACAAGACAATTGTTTGCAAAATTAAGCTACGCCTAACTGTGTTTACAACTACACTGATTCAACGGGATAAAACCCAAGCGGGTGCGTTACCACTAGATTTATTTGCAGCTATTGAGAGCCTAAAAAAAGAACTGAATGCAGTTATCCTGGCCCATTACTATCAAGAGCCAGATATTCAGGATATTGCAGACTTTATAGGGGATTCACTACAACTTTCCAAAGCAGCAGCTGACACCAATGCTGATGTAATCGTCTTTGCTGGCGTTCACTTCATGGCAGAAACGGCAAAGATTCTCAATCCCAATAAAATGGTACTGTTACCAGATTTGAATGCTGGTTGTTCTTTAGCAGACAGCTGTCCTCCAGAGGCTTTTGCAGCATTTAAAGCAGCGCATCCGGGACATCTAGTAGTTTCTTATATCAATTGCTCAGCCGAAATTAAGGCGATGAGCGATATTATCTGTACTAGCTCCAATGCTGTCAAAATTGTGCAGCAAATACCCAAAGATATACCGATTATATTTGCCCCGGACCGCAATTTAGGGCGGTATGTAATGGAACAAACTGGTCGAGATATGGTGCTGTGGCAAGGTAGCTGTATCGTGCATGAAACCTTTTCCGAAAAGAAAATTGTGCAGTTAAAAATAGCACATCCAGAAGCAGAGGCGATCGCTCACCCAGAATGCGAACCTGCGGTATTGCGTCACGCTAGTTTCATCGGTTCTACAGCGGCTTTACTCAAGTATTGTCAACAAAGTCCGACTCAAGAATTTATTGTGGCTACGGAACCGGGAATTATTCACCAAATGCAAAAAGCAGCACCATCAAAGCGCTTTATTCCCGCACCGCCAATAAATAACTGCAATTGCAATGAGTGTCCGTTTATGCGGTTGAATACCTTAGAAAAGCTGTATTTGGCGATGAAAAATCGTGCGCCAGAAATCACCATGTCTGAAGAGATACGGCTGGCGGCGTTGCGTCCGATTCAGCGGATGTTAGAGATGAGTGTTTAGGTAGGTATCGGGTAGAGATGCGACAAAATAGCGTCTCTACACATTTTTATCGATTTAGGTTAAAAGAGTAAAAATTAAAGTGAAACAAGAAGAGTTGAATCATGTTACGTTTTGAGCGAATTACAATTGCACTTAACATTCAAAATTTCTGGCTTGACACAAAAAATAGTCGTTATAAATAAAGCTTAGTTTGAGGACGATTTTCAGGTTCCAATTCCATTCCTTTGAGTATCGCCTGATTTACCCTATCACTAATGCTAGGATTAATTTTTTTAGGCTCTTCTAATTGTATTCCAGAAGCCCTATAAGGCGATCGCATTCACGTAACATTAATGACGAAAATCTAGCTTTGCTAAAATAGCGTGTAAAAGCTTAATCCGAAAGGAAATAAGTCTATGACAATAGTCATTTCTCTCACTCCAGAAGTTGAAGCGCGACTTCGTGAAAAAGCTGCACGACAGGGACAAGATGTGAGTCTTGTGGCGGCTGAACTGCTGGCTAGTGTTTTGGAGTGGGAGGCGCAAGACTCACAAGAGGCAATTGAAGGTATTCAACGTGGATTAGATGATTTTGAAGCAGGACGGTTTCGTTCTTTTTCTGCGCCGTAGTAAAATTATGGTGTGTGGCAGTTTGTCCAAAAGTGCATGACAATCAATCTCCAAGTTGACGAAGCCTTAATTCAAGAAGCTCTAGCCCTTGGTAATCAACAGGGCGAGCGTGATGTGGTTGAACAGGCTTTGCGCGAATACGTGCAACGTCGCAAGCAGCTGAAGGTGCTGGATTTGTTTGGGACGATTGATTACGACAAGGATTACAACTACAAACAACAGCGACGGAAGCAATGAGAGTAGTTGTAGATACGTCTGTATGGTCGTTGGCGCTGCGCCGGAATACTCCACCAGAGGCAATGCCTGTTGTCAATCAGTTGCGTGATTTAATTGTTGATGGTCGAGTCATTTTGTTAGGAGCTGTACGGCAAGATCAGGGATTCGTCATGTAGAACTGTTTACTCGGCTAAGGGACTACCTCCGTGCTTTTCCTGACTTGGAACTGACAGCTGAAGACTACGAGCTAGCTGCTGAATTTTACAATACTTGCCGCACACATGGCATCCAAGGAGCCTATACTGATTTTTTACTTTGTGCAGTTGCTTATCTTCGTGGCTAGTGCATTATGACAACTGATAAGGATTTTGAGAGTTTTCAAGCGTGTATCTCTGTCACTTTACTAGAGTAAGTAGCAACCTCAAATAAACTTGAGTAGCGTTGTTTAAGTAGTTCAACCTAATTAAATATAAGATAAAAAGGAAGTAAAAATTGAAGTGAGTCAATGCCTGCTCCAATCAAG
>JANZYY010000712.1 GCA_026419705.1 Fischerella sp. | reverse complement strand
GGGCAGGGTGGTATGGCGATCAAATCGACACTACACTCAATCCAGGTACGCTAGCAGAACCCATCTCACCGCAAACGAATGTTGCTCGTTATGTAATTTACTTAGATGGTATCAGTCAGGTTTCATCTCGATACTTTCCCGATGGTGAAGAATTTCTCCGCCAATTGGCAGCAGCCTTACCAGATAACATTGTAATTATCAGAGGGCTAATTCCCTACTCCGTTCTGAATCGACCCCTCACGGAAAACCGGCTGCTGTCGCTTTTTTGGCGTACAGCCGAGCGATTGAGTATGTCTGAACAGCCTGGAATCCTCGGTGCTTTGCTGGCTGCAGCAATTAACATTCGTAACATGTTTGTTGTTGCGGTTTCTGCCGACCAACGCTACGGCCCGATTTATAATCAGGGGATGGCACAGGTAATGTACAACAGTCTGGTTAACTATGGTTATCAACCAGGTAGTGGTGTACCAATTACACTGATTGGTTTTAGTGGTGGTGGCCAGATAGCAATGGGAGCACTTTCGTATCTGAAACAGGCACTGGCAGCACCAATTGAGGTAATTTCCTTGGCTGGTGTTATCAGTGGAAACACTAATGCTTTGATGTTAGAACATCTCTATCATTTTGTTGGTGACAAAGACATCGTCGAGCGCCTAGGCCCGATTTTTTTCCCCAAGCGCTGGCAGATCTTCTTTTTATCCTACTGGAATCGTGCCAAACGCATGGGCAAAATTAGTTTTGCTTCACTCGGTCCCGTTGGTCACAGCGGCCCTGGGGGTATCTTTGACCCGAAAAAATTATTACCTGATGGTCGTACCCATCTGCAACAGACACTAGAATTAGTCATAAAAATTCTACTAGGGGAATATCACAGCGAACAAGAAACTGTTAAAGTCAAGCATAGTAATTACGACCGATATCAAAAAGCAGCATTTAATCAACCACATTACTATCCGTTAACTCAAACCGTACGGGCAGACCTTTATCAACCCATCGCTACTTGGATGGGACGTTTGATTTTACCACCGAAGGAACAACGACAGTCAGGAGTTTGGTTGGAAGTATATCACGCCGCTGAGAAATATCGATATTTGGTAGGACAAGTCGTAAATTTGCAATGGATTGACAGTCCCACAACAAAAATATCGGTGCAAGCAATTACCAAAGATGTTCACTTTAGTGAAGAAGCCAAATATAGCTACAAACAAGGATTGGTGCTTCCAATCCGCTTGAATCATTGGCGACAGGTAACACCATTAGAATCTTTAGCAGGTTCAAGACCCAATGATGATGTTGTTGTGATGTTGCATGAGCCAGTGGAGGTGAAGGGTTCCACTTTGTACATCTGCAGCGAACCCGTTCAAATTACTGGGCGTTTTTATGGATTGGTGAAATTTTTAGAACTAGCCACCGTCGGTGGCGAACAGTTTCGAGTAGTTCATTTTAATCGCGCCTCCGGTCAATTTGACGGGGTTGAGGAGATTGTGCGAATGCCCAAGGTAGTTCCTTACGAGCAAGAAATTTTTCCCTCAACTAACTACGGTATCGAAAAGTCTCCGCTCAATGCAACAGGCTGGTACATTTATGGTGCCAAAGATGCTACCGGGATGTTTGTAGTTCAAGCACTGCTCCCTCGTGTTTTGTTGCAAGTACAACCACAGCGGATCGTTAATGGTAAAAAGGCAGCGCTTGACTACATTAAAAAAGAATGCTGGCAGGATATTGTTAATCACAAAGGACTAATTGAATCTGTTGTTTTGAATACAAAAACTCTAGATATCGACCAGGCGGTTTCTGAGTGGCGTGAAGGCGATCGCGCTTTGGTTGTCCATGTCTATGGTGGAATTGGCGGCAAAAAACGCGAAGCAGCTGCTAGCACTCCCCTCTACTTTGGTCATTTTGCCTATGGAGTGGCGCAGGTAATGCGAGAACCTTTAACAAATGAGTTGTGCTTCGATATAGAGTATCACCAAGTTTATGCTCACAATAGCGATGGGCTAATTGCCGGGACATTGCATTGGTCGCGTTATTTGGGCGATCGCCAATTTGGCTGGCTCGGGATTCGTCCTACTACAAACATTCTGATCAAATTTACTCCTTTCACTGAAGACTACGATTTGAATGGTGTGAAGCGGTCGCCATTGCAGACACTCTGTCTCTTATACACATCT
>JANZYY010000711.1 GCA_026419705.1 Fischerella sp. | reverse complement strand
GACCTGCAAATAACTGTTCTCAAGATTCTAACCAAGCATTATACGCAGCAATTAAAACCATCCAGGTGGCGATTAAATCTCATGACTCTGAGTATCAAGACTGGTTGAAGCATCATCCTGACCAAGCCAGTCGACTGCAAAAGTTAGAGAAGTTAGGAGAATCTCTGCGGAGGGAGCTATTACCCTTTGGTGTCGCACGCGCTGATTGGCAGAACTCGACTGAAAATCTGGGCTGTTCTTTAGAAGATAGCCCTCTCAAACAACTGTTCACAGGTTTACTCAGTTG
>JANZYY010000710.1 GCA_026419705.1 Fischerella sp. | reverse complement strand
AGATGTGTATAAGAGACAGACCATACTTGCTCTGGGAACTGCCTTCTTTATCATCTGCCAGTTTAGTTTCAATCCAGGTCCACAAATTGCCTTTCCTTTAGTTCAAGCAAAGAGTACCGACAATCAGCCAAATGCTCAAGCCTGGGTTGAACAAGGCCGAAAACTCTATGATGCTGGAGATTACAGTCAAGCTGTAACGGTTTTGCAACAGGCTGTAGACGCTTTTAGAGCCAGTGGAGATAGACTTGGCGAAGCAATGGCGTTCAGCAATCTTTCTTTAGCCTGGAAACAACTCGGACAGTTGGAAAAAGCAAATGACAATATCACACAAAGTCTGAAGATTTTAGAAACTGAGCAAAACAGAGATTTAGCTTCTCTACAGGTGTTGGCACAAGTGCTAGACGTTCAAGGTAATTTGCAATTGGAAGTAGGTAGAACCCAACAAGCTTTAGACAGTTGGAAACAAGCTGCTAATCTCTACGAGCAAATAGGTGATGAGGTGGGCAAGATCCGTAGCTTAATCAACCTTGCTCAAGCTGAGCAAAGCTTGGGACTTTATCGTCAGGCTCGCACAAATTTGGAGCAACTTTTTATCTCTGTGCAGAAACAACCAGATTCTGTGATGAAAGCAACTGCTTTACGCAGCCTTGGCGATGTTCTGCAATTAGTCGGTGAATTAGAAAAGTCCTTAAAGGTATTGCAACAAAGCCGTGACGTTGCTGAAAGATTGCGATCGCCCTCTCAAATGGGTGCAGCACTGCTGAGTTTAGGTAACACCCAACGCGCCTTGGGTAATAGAGGGCGTAACCAACACAACAGAGTCAGCCAGGAAAAGTCTAGACCGTTGCAGTGTACAATCAGAAACACGAATAATCCTATCTCTAATGAAGCTTCCAGGTACTATCAACAAGCTGTCCAGTCTTATCAGCAGGCGGCTGATATTTCTGGCTCTCCCCTCGTGCAAATTCAAGCACAAATTAATCAGCTGAATGTATTACTAGAATTGCAGCAGTGGTCGGAAGCACAGAAATTAGCGTCTGAGGTACAGTATCAGCTCAGCCGGGTACCTGCCAACCAAACAGCAATTTTTGCCGAAATTAACTTGGCTCAAAGTTTGATATGCTTAAACCAAGCTAAAATCACAGACAACCCTGGGTGGAAGGAAATTGCCCAAGGTTTAGCAACAGCAATTCAACAGGCAAACAGTAATGGCGATCGCCGCTCAGTTGCTTATGCTTTGGGTACGCTGGCTGGACTTTACCTCGAGACCCAAGATGTGGATAATGCTCAGAAGCTAACCGAGCAAGCTTTAACAACAGCCCAGACAATTCAGGCAGGGGATATTGCTTATTTGTGGCAATGGCAGTTAGGACATATACTCAGAATCAAAGGTGATATTAAGGGTGCGATCGCATTTTATGAGCAAGCAGTTAGCACTCTCAATTCTTTACGCAATGATTTAGTTGCCCTCAACCCAGATATTCAGTTTTCCTTTCGGGATAATGTCGAACCTGTTTATCGGCAATTTGTAGATTTACTCTTGCAACCCTCCCCCCATTTACAGGTCAGTCAACAAAACTTAAAGCAAGCCCGCAATGTCATTGAAGCTCTACAGTTAACGGAATTAGAAAACTTTTTTAGAGAAGCTTGTTTGCAGCCTTCACCAAAGCAGATTGATGAAGTTGTTGACAAAACTGACCCGACAGCAGCAGTTATCTATCCAATTATTTTAGAAGACCGTCTAGAAGTCATCCTTAAGTTACCAACTAACAACGAACTTCGTCACCACATAACTTACAAACAAGCAAGCGAAGTTGAAACTGTCTTAGAAAAATTACAGCAATCTCTAACAGAACCAGACCGAATTAATGATGTCAAGAAATATTCTGCGCAGGTGTATAGCTGGTTAATTCAACCACTAGAAACCGAACTAGCAAAAATGAAAATCAAAACATTAGTTTTTGTGTTAGATGGTTCTTTGCGAAATATTCCAATGGCGGTCCTCTACAACGACACGCAGAAACAATATTTAATCCAGAAGTATGCTGTTGCTCTAGCTCCTGGTTTGCAGCTGATCGATCCCAAACCTTTACAAAGAGGAAAGCTAAATGTTTTAGCCGCCGGCGTTAGCGAACAACGTTACATCGAAGGTCGAAATTTTGCTCCACTCAAAAACGTGGAAGTCGAATTGCAAAAAATTCAGTCAGCAATACCCAAAAGTGAAGAACTTCTCAACCAGAATTTTACTAAAACAAATGTAAAAAATCAAATTAAAGAAGCACCATACACGGTAGTTCACATCGCCACTCATGGCGAATTTAGTTCCAATGTAGAAAAAACATTTATTCTCACTTGGGAGCAACTTCTCAAAGTCAAAGATTTTGATAACTTATTGCGAATTCACAATGGCAGTGAGTCTCGCACTATTGAATTACTTGTTCTTAGTGCCTGCC
>JANZYY010000709.1 GCA_026419705.1 Fischerella sp. | reverse complement strand
GTTAAAAATCTGTTACGAGCTGGAGCAGACAAGGTTAGTATTAATTCTGCAGCGGTACGCGATCCAGATTTGATTAATCGGGCTAGCGATCGCTTTGGCAATCAATGCATAGTCGTTGCTATTGATGCTAAACGCAGAAAAGATCCTCAAAATCCAGGTTGGGATGTGTATGTACGAGGAGGACGGGAAAATACAGGCATAGATGCCATCCAGTGGGCACAAGAAGTGGAAAAACGGGGTGCAGGAGAATTGTTGGTTACAAGCATGGACGCCGACGGTACTCAGGCTGGTTATGACCTAGAATTAACAAAAACGATCGCTGAAGTTGTACAAATTCCAGTCATTGCTTCTGGTGGTGCGGGTAACTGTCAACATATCTATGAAGCATTAACAGAAGGTAGAGCAGAAGCCGCATTACTAGCTTCATTGTTACATTACGGACAATTAACTGTGGAGGCAATTAAAAATTATTTGCGTGAGCGTCAATTGCCTGTCAGAATGCCATCCTGAAAATGCTAACCTTTCGTTTCAACTTATCTACAGCATTTCACACAGTTCCTAAAAACGATGTTAAACTTGGTAAATAATGATTAAAAATTATTAAGAAATATGTTGATTCCTATTTTAGTTTTTGATGTGGCGCTAGTAGCTTGGTCGCTGCACCTGATGGAAAGAGCTTACGAAAGTAAGGAATTTTCATTGATGTTAGCAGGTTTGTTAGTTGCGCTGGCAGCAGCTGCCATGATGGTAGTTTACTTTTTGATGGGGCATTGTATGAGTTATTTGTTACAAGTATCTTAATGGGGAAAATACCTATTTATACTAAAAAAATAAAATATAAACAATAAACAACTAGATCAAAATCGCCTTTTAGTATTCTTTATTACCTTTGTTTGCGTCTTTGCGCACTTGCGGTTAGTTAAAAAATCTTCCCATATCAAACTTGGTATGTAACCCTTTTGCCACTTCATTAGCTACCAACCAGCAATCCTGGTTATTTAAAATAGAAGCATTGTTTGATTGAGTGAAGTGAGGGGGGAAATCTACATGAAAACCTCGTTTCTGCGACTAAAGCCACTTGCTGTTGCTGCTAAATTGATGGGAATTGGCTTTGCTTCCTTGCTGATCGTGCAACCTAGCCTGGCTGAACCAAGCGAATTACCAAGCCTGCCTAATTACGATCCGCAAACTAATACAGACGATCCATACAATACAGAAAATAATCCATTCTCTAACTCTTATACAAGTAATGGATTTGGCGTGTTTAATTTAATTCATCGTGCCAATTTTGCCGTACCAAGTTTCGACCAAAATGCACAAAATCAACAAATCAATGATGCAGTAGAAGCATTTAAATCTAAAAGTCAACAACAGATGCAACAAGGTCAACAGCAACCAACATCAGGTTTTCAGATCAACACCCCAGGAGTAGTTACTACCCCTAGTCGGTAAATCAAAGTAGCAATAAGCCTTTAGCTATCAACTTTCAGCATGCAAATGCCGATCGCTGATAGCTAAATTTTTATAGTCCCAATGCTGCTAAGATATCGCTGGCGTGGGTAGAAGTGTTGACGCTAGAGTCAACATGGATGATTTTGCCGTTGCCATCAATTACGTAAGTAACGCGCTTGGCATAACCACCACCATCAACATCATAAGCTTTGATGAGAGTTTTGTCAGTATCAGCTAATAGCGGAAAATTGAGATTATACTTTTGGGTGAATGCTTGGTGCGAGGCCTCATCGTCTGCACTCACTCCTAGCACTACAATGTCTTTGTTTTGATATTCGTCGATCGCATCCCGGAAGCTACAAGCTTGTTTGGTGCAGCCTGGGGTATCATCCTTGGGGTAAAAATACAAAACTACCGTCTTGCCTTTGAAATCAGACAAAGAGACTGTATTACCGTTAGTATCTTTAGCGGTAAACGCAGGTGCATCTGTCCCAACTGCTAAAGCCATGATTTACCTTTCCTACTTGAAATTATTGATGCATCTGAAATTTTACAATAATTTACAATGATTATAGGAAAACACAGAAAAAGTGGACTGGTTTTAGTTATAAGCGTGTAGTTGTAAGCAAATAGCTAAAAACAGACATTCACAAAAAATTCTCAGGAAACTAAAATGCCTGCTGTCGAGCGCCAAAATCAGAAAACCTTGACATATCCACATGGCACACTCAAAAGAGCCAAGCGATCGCTGTTTTGTTCTCCCTTCAAAATTAATTTATTTATAGCGATGCTGTCAGAACGGGTAGCGTTAAGTGAAATTGCTGGCAAAATTGGCGTCCATAAAGGCTATACCAAAGATCCTTTGTCGGAATTAGCAACAGAAAACGCCTTAGCATGGCTAATCCAAGTGGGTGTGCTGCGGCGTGAAGTTGATGGTCAGGGAATCACAGATAGTTTTCGCCTCACACCTCTTGGCCGTCAGATCGTAGAGGAATTTCAGCACCAACCCTGGCCTGCTCCAACATCTGTCTCTTATACACATCTGACGCTGCCGACAAGCGATCTAG
>JANZYY010000708.1 GCA_026419705.1 Fischerella sp. | reverse complement strand
CAAAAGCCTCTCTAGTTCTGTCCGACTACGCACCACCATTCCAAACAGACCTTGAGTGTTAATAGTGATTTTTCCACCGCTTCCACTGAAAGCATTGGCGGTGATGTCGCTGTTTTCATTAGGAAAAGCAACTAGGTTATCAGTATCAATTGTGATGTTGCCACCCGTGGCAGTGCCTGTAGCATTAGTAGTGATTTTGCTGTTACGACGCAACACCAAGTTTCCAGAGTGCAGGTTGATATTACCCTGTCTTCCTATAGTGTCAGCCCTAATAGTTGATTTGTTGTCCAGTTCGATAGAGTTGGCAAAAACTTTTATGTTCCCAGCTGCTCCATTTCCTTGACTATTGGCAGAGATTTGAGCGCCATCAGTCAAAGAGAGTAAGCCAGTGGTAATATTAATATCACGACTATCACCAACTGCGTTCTCGTATACATTGCTTTCAATACTGGCACCTTTAGAAATGTAAACAGCATCCGCTTTGATAAACACGCTGCCAGTATTTCCCTGGTTAAAAGTGTTAACACTCAGGAAAGTTTCATTCGGAAAAGTTTTATTACCAATCAGAGAAAGTGTTCCTGTTTTGATTTTAATGTTGCCGCCATCACCTATGCCGTTGAAACTGACACTGCTATAGATAGCAGCTCTGGAGAGAGAGACAAAATCCTTAGTTTCAATAAAAGCGCTGCCTGCATTTCCTTCTCCATACACCATCGGGTCTATTCTGGCGGTATCAGAAAGGGTAAGGTAGCGGGCTTTAATATTAATATCGCCACCATCTCCTTTGCCTCCCTCAAATACTGCGGTAGTAATGTCAGTAGAGAAATCATTGTTGAATTCACGAATATTTTCTACTCCAGCAACATTGACCCCGTCACGCACATCAATATTTATGTCACCAGCTTCCCCTTCTCCAAAAATACCGGCATTTAATATGGCTCCACGAGTTAAGGAAAGCGATTCTCCCTTGATATTGATAGAACCAGCTTTGCCCACAGCCCTACTTTGTACTACATTGGCAATGATGCTCTGATCTGTAAGAGAAATTGCTCCTGTCGCGTTAATGTCAATATCTCCTGCCTTGCTGTCAACTGAACCTTGCCTTGCTCTTATCCCGGCCAATACTATACTTTCTCCTGCTATATTCAAATTTTTGGGATTGATTGTGACAGAGCCACCGCCTGCTGCTAGTACGTTGACAAAGGCAAAATTCTTCAGTGATACATCTCCTCTGGCGATACCATTAGGAAAACTCAAGCTATCAGCAGCATTCAATCCAACCGTTCCCTCCGCTGTTAATCCTCCTAATTCGATTTTTCCTCCGGGGGCTGTCAATCTCCCGCCATCTAAGGTCACGTCACCACCTACCAGCGCCAAGGTTTTCCCTAAGGGAACCTGAAGCCCAACAGTATTGCCACTGGTATTACGAGCTACAGATAGATTGGTAATATTTCCAGGATTATCCCGAAAACGCAACCCAATGGGAATATTCACACTTAATAATGGTGGTGTTTGCAAATTTGTGGCGCTGAACTCTACCCCTCCATCAAACAACAAACTATTAGCTGTTGTGCTGAAAAAAGAACCACCAATCTCTAAACGGGCACCTTTTCCAAATACAATTCCAGCGGGATTAAGTAAAAACAGATTCGCACTTCCTTGAGCTTTAATCAATCCCTCAATATTGGATAAAGAACCACCCGTTACTCGGCTAATCACATTTTGCACGTCGGTAGGATTTTGGAAAACTGCCGAACCATTATTAGGCACAGAAAATCGGCTAAAGCTGTGAAAAAGGTTTTCACCGACTCGATCGCCATTATTAATCGTGAAATTTGAGCCATCAGGGGTGCTAACAGTAGTAGATAAACTCCCATCAGCAGCAATTGGGGGAAGTTGCGCTCTTGCCGAGTTGATTGCTGTCAGACTACCTACAATAGCTATGGGTATGGCGATCAAAAACAGCGATCGCCAGACTCCGACAAAAGCCTGTTGGTGATACAGGGGCGATCGCTGGTTATTTGTGAGATCAAATTTATCTAAATACCGAACATATTCTGAATTTGGTAGTAACATATGAAACACTCTTTTGATGCTGATTCGCCGGAAAGCTCTATTAAGTATTAGCACTGATATCACTGTTTTATGAGGTTATCGAAGTTATCAGTATTGACGATAATATCGCCACCTGCCGCTCTACCTGTGGCGTGATTGATGATATTGCTGTGAGGACGCAAAATTAAACAATGGGAGTTCAGGATGATATTATTGCCCTGACCCCCTTGAGTATTTGCAATAATTAATGCTCGGTTTTTTAGCTGGATATCTTCAACGGTTGTAATCTCTATATTACCTGCTTAGTACTGCTTTGCATAAAATCGTAGCTTTTTTAAACGCAGAGGTTCGCAGAGTCAGCGCGGAGGTTTGCAGAGTATTGGAGAATTGTACCTTCTTCAAAAAGGTGCAGGACAAGCGGCAGTTTTTTGAGAAGTACGTTGGGGGAGACTGGTTGCAGTAGGGTCGTAA
>JANZYY010000707.1 GCA_026419705.1 Fischerella sp. | reverse complement strand
GTTGGGAATTGACCGTGCTTTAGCATTGTGGGGTGCTGGGACAACTTGGGGTTTTCCGATGTTGGTAATAGATGCGGGAACAGCACTCACTTTTACTGGTGCTGATGCTAACCACAATTTAGTAGGGGGTGCAATTTTGCCAGGATTGGGTTTACAACTAAAAACTCTTACCCAAAAAACTGGGCAATTACCAGATGTGGAGTTACCACAGCAACTTCCGCAGCGGTTTGCTTTGACTACTCAAGCAGCAATGCAAAGTGGGGTGATTTATTCCTTGTTGGCTGGAATTAAAGATTTTTTAGAGGCGTGGTGGCGCTTATTTCCAGAAGCTAGGATTGCAATAACCGGGGGCGATCGCACTTTATTAATTAACTATCTCCAATCTCAATTTCCAGAGATTGCAAGCCGTTTGATTGTGGAACCAAATTTAATATTTTGGGGCATGCAAAAAATAGTAGTTAGTAGATAGTAGATAGTAGTTAGTAGTTGTTTTCCACTAACGACTAACTACTAACCACTAACCCTTTTAATAAAATCCCGAATATCACCAGCAGTAATAGCAGCACAAGTTTCTGGTAAATTATGTTCTGCGTGGGTAATGATTTTTAACTCTGCTTGTGGAATCAGTTTTGCGTAAGTGTTACTCTTAACTAATGCATCTGAGGAATCTTTCCCACCCTGCAAAATTAAAACTGGAACTGTCAAAAAATTCAATTTGTTTTGCAATAATTCAGCACGAATTTCTGGCAATTTTCGTAGAAATAATAGCTGACTAGCTGTTGGATATTGCAGCATCAATTGACGTTGTTGCCAAGCTCGTTCGATTTTTGCGTCTAAACCTAAAATTTGAGTTAATGGACGAAGTAATCGCAATATTTTAAATAACCACAGGGGAAGCTTCACCAAACTTTGCATGTTTTTCCGAACTTTGTCTAGTTCCTCAACTTCTACACCCTCTGGTGCTATGAGCACTAAACCACATATTTGTTCTGGATACTTCAATGCATAGCTAGCCGCAATCCAACCTCCAAGGGAATGACCTACCAAATACACCTTTTCTAATTTCAAAGCATGTAGGAACTCAGCCAGAGATTCGACTTGTAAGTCAATTGAGTAGTGGATATTTGGGTTGTCTGATTCACCAAAACCGAATAAATCTGGCGCAAAACAATGGTAATTCTGTGAAAGCGACTCCATGATTGATATCCATTGACTGCTATCGTTCCAAGCACCATGCACTAAAATAACAGGAATCCCTTCACCAACTTCACGCCAAAATAATAACCCTTGAGAAAGCTTTCTCCGGGAGTTACGAAATAAACTATTCATTTTTGTTTACTAATTGACTTTTAAATTGATTATAGTTAGTAGATAGTAGTTAGTAGTTAGTGGTTAGTTGTTTACTACTAGCTACTAACTACTAACTACTACCCAATAAAATTTATGCTAGTGTTGTCAGACCTTTTAAGTAGTCTTCTAACTGACGACTGTGATCGTGAGACATCTGTTCTGGAGGTAGAGAATCAAGTGAGAAAGCCTGGATTTCCATTACTTCCAAATCATCTTGAACTTGCATTTTCCCCTGCACTTCTGCTTCCACCACGATACAAATCGAATGAATTCTCGGATCGCGATCTGGCGCAGAGTAAACTCCAACTAGACGTCGAATCCTAATTAAATCAAGTCCGGTTTCTTCCATCAGCTCTCGGCGAACTGCGTTAGGTACATCCTCTCCCCAGTCCACCATACCTCCAGGTAATGCCCAACGACCATTATCTCGTCGCCGGATCAGTACAATCCTACCATCAGGCAAAATTGGGATGATACTGGTACCAGGGATCGGATGACGGAAAATAATCCCTAGCACGGTTTGTCCAAAACGCCATATACTACGTGTGGACTGGATAGCCACAGTAAAAAAAGCCAGAACGTTCAACCTTCGAATCTTTGTAAATACTCACGTTATTTATTGATTGGGTCGTTCACTCTTCGCATTTGTTCAACAAATGGAAGGTTGAGTAAATTTTTATACAGCCAATTTTTTGATTTTGATTCTAAAAATCAGCGAATATCACGTAAATTTTAGCATTTTTTTGAAAAAATCAGAAATCATAGGCGTATAAATACATAATATTCTCAGGAGAAACTATATAACTGAATAAACGCTAAAATAGTCATTTTTTTCTTCTGAAATACAGATTTATAAAATCTCAAATATAGTTTTTTCAACTGTGAGTCGAAGATGCAAATTTGTGATTTTATTAAGATAGTTACACAAGATAGTTACAGTCTCGGTTTGGTCAGAAAGTATAAGAAATACTCATGACCATATTCTTGGACTAGCGTACTTTAAATCGCTGCTTGATGATTGATTGTCTCTACTGTTGGTGATTTATTTGCTCATCCTCGAATTGCTGTTGACACAATAAAGTAGAATAAGTTAAGCTAGATTGCTGTTTAATAATCTGCTGGCGCAGTCATTCCCTAGTGGAAAATGAAACTACGGAACAAGAGCGCCACATGTCCTACAA
>JANZYY010000706.1 GCA_026419705.1 Fischerella sp. | reverse complement strand
GTGCCCGGCATCATCAAGGACTGCGTGGACTTGGGTGTGCCTGGGGCAATTATCATCTCAGCCGGATTCAAGGAAATCGGTCCTGAAGGCGCAGCACTGGAACAAAAGATTTTGGAGATTGCGCGCGGCGGCAATTTGCGCATCATCGGTCCCAACTGTCTGGGAGTGATGAATCCCCATACAGGACTCAATGCCACTTTTGCCAGTACAATAGCACGTCCGGGAAAGGTCGGTTTTATCAGTCAAAGTGGGGCACTTTGCACTTCTATCCTAGACTGGAGCTTGCGAGAAAACGTGGGATTTAGCGCTTTTCTCTCTATTGGTTCCATGCTAGATGTGGGCTGGGGCGACCTAATTTACTATCTCGGTGACGACCCCCGCACCCAGAGTATTGTTATTTATATGGAATCGGTTGGAGATGCGCGATCGTTTCTCTCTGCTGCTCGGGAAGTAGCGCTGACTAAGCCGATTATTGTGATTAAAGCAGGTCGGACAGAAGCAGCCGCTAAAGCATCGGCTTCCCATACAGGAGCACTCACTGGTAGTGATGAAGTACTCGATGCTGCTTTCCGACGCAGTGGGGTGCTGAGAGTGACCAGAATTTCTGAACTGTTTAACATGGCAGAAGTATTGGCAAAGCAACCCCGTCCCAAAGGACCCCGCCTAACCATTATTACCAACGCTGGCGGTCCGGGGGTGCTAGCAACTGATTTTCTGATTACCACTGGCGGAGAATTGGCAGAACTCTCAGAAGATACAATTACTTCCCTCAACGAAATCCTGCCAATTTACTGGAGTCATGGCAATCCCATTGATATTCTCGGAGATGCAGATCCACAACGCTACGCCAAAACTCTGGATATTGCTGCTAAAGATCCGAACAGTGATGGTATTCTCGTCATTCTTACCCCCCAAGCTATGACCGACCCTACCCAAACAGCTGAGCAGCTGAAATCCCGTGTAGAGACGCGCCATGGCTCATCTTTGCAGAACAAACCGATTCTGGCAAGTTGGATGGGAGGAGCCGAGGTGATGGCAGGGGAAGCAATTCTCAATCGTGCTAGCATTCCTACTTATCCTTACCCCGATTCGGCGGCGCGTGTATTTACTTATATGTGGCAGTATAGCTACAATTTACGCGGTCTCTACGAAACTCCTGTTATACTGGAATGGGACGGTCTGCCTGAGCGCGCTATTGCCGAGAAGGTAATTGCAACAGCCCGTGAGGCAGGGCGAACAATTCTCACAGAATTGGAATCAAAACAAATCCTCGCAGCTTACGGCATTTCCTCAGTTCCAGCCTGCGTCGCCACAACAGCAGACGAAGCCGTTGAGTGTGCGAATTCCCTCGGTTATCCAGTCGTGCTCAAACTCCTGTCGAAGACGATCGCCCACAAAACTGATGTTGGGGGCGTGCAGCTAAATTTGATGGATGCCGAAGCTGTGCGCTGGGCTTATCGTACCATAGAAAGCTCTGTTAGTGAGAAGGTCGGAACTGAGCATTTTCTGGGAGTAACGGTGCAACCAATGGTGAGGCTCGATGGTGGTTACGAATTGATTGTTGGTAGCAGCCTTGACCCACAATTCGGGCCCGTTCTGCTGTTTGGTACAGGAGGACAATTGGTAGAGGTGTTTAGAGATAGAGCGATCGCACTCCCACCCCTCAATACTACCTTGGCACGGCGGATGATGGAACAAACCCAAATCTACAAAGCCCTCCAAGGAGTGCGGGGACGCCCGCCTGTAGATCTGGCATCCCTGGAGCAGTTATTAGTGCGATTTTCGCAACTAGTCATAGAGCAACGCTGGATTAAGGAAATCGATATCAACCCTTTGTTGGTACGGTACGCTGACACAGGGAAACAAGAAGATGCATCTTCCTCACTACTCGCCCTCGATGCACGTATCATCCTCCACCCACCAGAGTTGGCCCCAGAACAACTTCCTAAACTGGCAATTCGCCCCTATCCAACGCAATACGTTACACCCTGGACACTGAAAGATGGCACAACCATTACTATCCGTCCCATCCGTCCAGAAGATGAGCCGCTAGCTGTACAATTCCATAAAACACTTTCAGAGCAAAGCGTTTATCTTCGTTACTTCCATTTAATGAAACTAAGTCAGAGGATCGCCCACGAACGTTTGATGCGTCTTTGCTTCATCGACTACGATCGCGAAATGGCACTGGTTGCAGACTATAAAAACCCAGAGACCGGAAATCATGAAATTCTGGCGGTGGGACGCTTAAGCAAATTACATGGCGTGGACGAGGCAGAATTTGCATTGCTTGTCAGTGACCCCTTCCAAAGACTGGGGTTAGGCACAGAACTGCTGCGACGACTGGTGCAAATTGGTCGTGATGAGCAAATCAAGCGCATCACCGCTGACATCCTACCAGAAAATGCAGGGATGCAAAGAGTCTGTGAAAAAGTCGGCTTTCGCCTGTACCGCGTTGCTGACTTGGTGAAAGCAGAGATTGATTTATGAAAAGACTGGGGACTGGGGCATGGGGATTAGAAATTAATAAGTCTTAATAT
>JANZYY010000705.1 GCA_026419705.1 Fischerella sp. | reverse complement strand
GTGCCAGAGAAGTCTACTTAATCGATGAGCCTGTAGCTGCCGCCATCGGGGCAGGACTGCCTGTAGCCGAACCAACTGGCAATATGATCGTTGATATTGGCGGCGGCACAACAGAAGTAGCGGTACTGAGTCTTCAAGGTACGGTACTGAGCGAATCAGTACGCATTGCCGGAGATGAATTAACAGAATCAATAATGCAGTACATGAAGAAAGTTCATAACCTGGTAATCGGGGAACGTACTGCTGAGGATATCAAGATTCGCATTGGTTCTGCCTATCCGACTCACAATGATGATGATGCCATGATGGAAGTCCGGGGTTTACACCTACTCTCCGGTTTACCACGAACTGTAACCATCAAAGGACCAGAAATTCGTGAAAGTATGTCGGAACCACTGTCAGTAATTATCGAAGCTGTCAAGCGGACTCTGGAGCGCACACCTCCAGAACTAGCAGCGGATATTATCGATCGGGGCATTATGCTAGCCGGTGGTGGTGCTTTGCTGAAAGGACTCGATACGTTAATTAGTCATGAAACTGGGATTGTGACACATGTTGCAGCTGACCCTCTAAGTTGCGTAGTTTTGGGTACAGGTCGCGTGTTGGAAAATTTCAAGCAGCTAGAACGAGTTTTCAGCGGACGCTCCCGAAATATGTAGCTATAAATAAGTAATTTTAGAGATTGGCTTTGTTGAAAAAAACAATATTGACGATAGTTATACGGCTAGATAAAGGTATATATGTTTACGTTACGTCGGTGGTGGGAGCATAAAGGATTACAAATTGGACTGCTTTCTCTATTAGTCGTTAGCGCTTGGGTAGTAAGACAAACTCAAGGAACGCTGTTACTAGAGCTTTATCAGGGAATTACCAGCCAATTTCAAATTGTGCAGCCAGGATCGATTTCCGAAGAACGCTTGAGGGATGCTCGGGTATTAGAATTAGAAACCCAGATAGTAGAATTGGAAAGCCAAAATAAAAAGCTAAAACAGCTACTAGGTTACTTTGAAAAAGAGCCTCTGTCTTCCCGCCCAATACCAGCACGGGTAGTGGGACGCAGTGCCGACAACTGGTGGCAACAAGTGATCCTCAATCGCGGTAGTCAGGCAGGGATTCAAGAAGGCTTTGTAGTCAAGGCTGAAGGTGGATTGGTCGGTCTGGTAGAAAGTGTAACTCCTAACACTAGCCGCGTATTGTTAATCAGCGACCTCAAAAGCAAAGTGGGTGTAAATATCAGCCGTACTGGAGCTAAAGGGGTTTTACGGGGTGATGCTTCGGCAGAAGGGGTGCTAGAGTTTTATGAAAAAGTCCCCAACGTTAAACCTGGGGATGTAGTTGTTACATCTACCTATAGTCAAAAGTTTCCATCTGGGTTGGCAGTGGGACGAATTAAATCTTTAGATTTACAGAAACTTCCAGCATCTGTGGCGAAAGTCGAATTGTTTCCGCCAATTCGCTCTTTGGATTGGGTAACTGTATATCCCAAACCAGAAAACCAGACGATGGAAAATCCCCCATCGGCAAGTCAACAACCACAGAAATAAAGATGATGAAAATTCCAGCATTTCGGGGTGGTAGGCAAAATCAGCCAAAATCGCGATCGCGAAAATCTATATTTCACATCGATCCCATTTCGCGTTGGCATCCCCGCTTCCGACTCATAACAAACTGGATTGTGATTTTTGGATCTGCAATCCTATGCTTGCTGATGCTGCCTACCCGCCTTCCTGGTATGGAATTATTGGGAATAGGCCCTAACTGGTTGTTAATTTGGGTGGTAGCTTGGAGCGTGAAACGTACACCTTTACAAGGTGCATTAGCTGGTATAGTTTTAGGGTTACTTCAAGATGCGATAACATTACCCGATCCTACTCATGCCCTAAGTTTGGGAGCAGTGGGGTTTTTCACTGCTTTACTTCAGAAACAGCGTTTTATCCAAGAAGATTTTATCTCGATCGCTCTGATTGTCTTTGGAATGGTAGTTCTGGCGGAAACTATCTTTGCCTCACAATTGACATTCATGGGCGATCGCAATATAACAGACATCTGGACTTATTACCAGAAGGTCGCTCTTGCTTCTGCGATCGTTAGTAGCCTCTGGGCACCAGTGGTCTATTATCCTTTAAATCGTTGGTGGCAGCGACTAAAATTAGCACAGCAGCAATCTTAGACAGTTTCCAATCGCGGAGTGTGGATAGCCTGGATTACAATTCAGGCAAGGAGTGAAGAGTGAGGGTAGCTTGGGATTAATCTCAAGACATGGCCCTCACTCCTAATTTTTTTCTGGAATTTTGGTAACCTCTGACAAAATCCATTAAAGCTAGAGTTAAGGGACGAGAAGCTAAAGGTTAGTAGTTAGTAGAAGCAGGTTTGACTGGTTATCTTTCGATGAAAAATCAAGCATTTATCCTTTCAAATCGTCCTTAGAGTAGTAAATAACTGATAATTTCCTCATCTCCAGTTTCTCTATTTCATAAAATTATGGATAATTCTCCAACAAATGCATCCCTACTTAATCACAGTAAAGAAAATGCACTTATAGTA
>JANZYY010000704.1 GCA_026419705.1 Fischerella sp. | reverse complement strand
GTGGATAGTGGTTAATTATTTGGAACTACTAACTACTAACTACTAACTACTAACCACTAACTAATCCCAATATGACGATAGCCACCCAAAAATTCTCCTGCTAAACAAACATCTACAAGTTTTAAAATACTCCCAGATTCTTTGAAAGTAACTGGTGTATTGTCTGTAATGACTCATTCTACGGATATTGCCACTTTAGCCCGCTGGATGGCGGCAGATTTTAGCAATCAAGAACAAGCATTTGAAAACCCGCCTTTTTATGCTCATATTCGGGTTTGTATGCGTCCTCTTCCTTTGGAAGTGCTATCAGGAGTGAGTTTTTTTGTTGAGCAAGCCTATGATTACATGCTCCACGACCCCTATCGCTTGCGGGTGTTAAAGTTGGTTAACGGAGGAAATCACATCGCCATTGAAAATTACTGTGTAAAAGAAGAACAAAGGTTTTACGGTGCGTCTCGCAACCTCGAACGCCTGAAAACTGTAAGCATCGACGATTTGGAAAAACTACCAGGTTGCAACATGATTGTAGAATGGACTGGTAATAGCTTCAAAGGCAAAGTAGAGCCAGGGAAAGGCTGCATAGTCTTTCGCAAAGGTCAAAAGACCTACCTTGACAGTGAATTTGAAATTGACGAAGAAAAATTTATCAGCCTTGACCGAGGACGCCATCCGGAAACCGATGAACATATTTGGGGGTCTGTCGCTGGTCCATTTCACTTTGTTCGCTGGCAGAGTTTTGCTGATGAAGTGAGAATTTAAGAGATAATAGGGTTGGGGGTATGGAGTTTGGGGGATTTTCCTTTGCTCTTACCCCTTTAACGTACCCTTACACCTAACTGTTTATCCCAGTGAAGTGGTTTGTCTGCTTTTGGTAGAGGAGATTCTGGAATTTGACCCACTGACACACCATATTTCCAGTCTGGCGGACAGATAGCAATGTAACGTGCATAACCTCCCAAACCACCTTGAAATTTGGGATAACCAATTGCTACTAAAGCACCTGTTTCCGGGACTTTATCTAGATTTGCCACACCCTCTGCTTGAGTATATCCGTTATTTAACAGCCAATCTTCCCCTTCCAAGGTAGGCGTGCTATCTGTATCGAGGGGTTCGTGTCCGTGGAAAAGAATCTTGCGCTGCAGGTGCAGAAACTGCAAAGCTTCTAGTTTTACCCCAGGAAACTTTTTTCTTTTAGCTAGTTCAGGGTTTGGCCATGCTTTAGACCAGTCAGAGCGAACAAACACAACCGAGCCTTCCGGAATTTTACCATGCTGACGTTCCCAATCTTGAATATCCTTGACAGTAAGGTGATAATTTGGATCGCGAGCTACTTTGTCTTGAATTGGAATAACCACCAAGGGACGAACAGCAAAGGTAGCAGGTAACTCATCAATAGCTGGATAATTAGGGTTCCAGTGGGCGGGAGGATCTAGCTGGGTTCCGAGTTGATCGGTTGACAAATCGTAATGAGTCGCTTCAAAGCCGTCTTTTTGGTAGGTGTATGGTTCACCCGTTTTTGGATTAATAGTGGGTGCAAACTTGGACGAACCAAAACCTGACCATACAGGAATTGTCGGAGCGATCGCATGAGTTAAGTCTACGTATTTGGCAGACTTAAGCGATCGCTGATATACTTGCCATAGGGGAGGCTCACCTCGAGGTTGGGCTGCATTTACAGAAAGAACAACAACTGCGCTCAACAAGCCTAATAAACAAACAATTCTCAAGAACGTTCTTTTGACTAGTTGACGAAAAAATCCCTGTAAAATGCTGACTAGAAAAGAGTTGGCACGAGATATAACTTGGCTCATACAGAAATAAATTTTTAACTTCACGATCATTAAGTAAAACAAAATCTGACTGCAGCGATCGCACCAAATTCGATATCTTCTCACAGAGACGGCGCTTTCTGCGCTAAAGCACATTTCAATTGCACAGTTATATTTTCTCAATCTCTTGTGGGGTAGGCATCTTGCCTGCCAAAGTCATGCAAATTAGATGTGGAACGGCTTACCATAAAAATCATCACCAAAAAATTTGCGTCTTAGTAATGCAATTTTATATAAAATTTTGGTAAGATAGAGACTCGCAAGTCTGGCGGCATAGCCAAGTGGTAAGGCAGAGGTCTGCAAAACCTTTATTCCCCAGTTCGAATCTGGGTGCCGCCTCCAAAAAGAGACTGCATTTGCAGTCTCTTTCATTTTAGCATTTTAGGGACGGTTACTTATTTCTCCTTACATCCTAAAAACTTAATATATTCATGAATAAAAACACCTCCTAGTTGGAAAAATAAAACTAAAAAACAAAATCCAACTAGGAGGTGTAATTTTATGCCACGTGTAGCACGTGAAAAATCATTTGATTCAATCTATCACATAATGGTAAGAAGTATATCAGAAGTAAACCTATACAAAGATGAAAAGGATAAACTAAAATACATAGACTACATGAAAAAGGCACAGGATCAATTTGAATTTAAGTTATATGCCTACTGCCTAATGGATAACCACGCACATTTTGTAATAGATGCAAATGGAGCAGACA
>JANZYY010000703.1 GCA_026419705.1 Fischerella sp. | reverse complement strand
CTCTCCTACTCTTCCACTCTCCCCATCACCCCATCTTCCTTCTTAGAATGCGCCGCCATGACTTCATCAATGCGATTTTGTACCGCCGCAGCAGCAGAGGAGATTTCTTCTGATGGAATATTCCATAGTTTGGTAATTAGCCACTCAGGTACGGGACTGATTAACATATGACACCGACCGCAGAGCAAGATCAAATTAGATAGGTCATTCGTTCCGCCTTTGCTTTTAGGGATAATGTGATGTACCTGACCGCTGTATTCTTTTCCACATACTTGGCACTTGCGGTTATCTCTTTGCAAAACTTTACTTCTGATTTCTCGCCAAGATGACATAAGAATGTTTTGTCAATCTACGACTAAATGCTCGCACAGCTAGCTCATTTACGATTTTATTCAACAAATAATTTATTCGTTGCTAAAATAAATCAGCACGAGGTTTAAAAGTTTCAATCTGCCGAATTTTCTCGTACAATTCCCGTTCTTCCGCACTAATATTTTTGGGAGTAACTATTTGAATTTCTACCAATTGGTCGCCACGTTTACCTTTCTCACTGGGATAGCCTTTTCCAGACAAACGCAATCTTTGTCCAGATCTCACTCCGGGGGGAATTGTCATTTTTACCAAGCCATCGAGGGTGGGTGCTTCTACCTGTCCTCCTAATACTGCTTCGCTAGGAGTGAGCGGGATTTGACAGTAAACATCTGTACCCTCTATTTTAAAGATAGGGTGAGGCTCGACAGTAATTTTTAAGTATAAATCACCACCATTAATGCCTTGATTTCGCAGACGGATCGTTTGGCCCGTGACCATACCTGGGGGCATGCTTACTTCTAGCGATCGCCCATCTTCTAAACGAATTCTCTCCAACCCACCGTGGTATGCTTTTTCTAAGGGTAAAGATAATTTCGCTTCGATATCCCGACGTGTGGGGCGTTGGTTTGGCGTGTATGCTACTTTTGTTCTGGGAGTACGAAACGGATCGCTAGTGGCATTTGTAGCCGAAGTTGTCCCGTTTTTACTAGTTTTTACACCGATAACTTCATTAATAAATGTAGTAAAATCCGAATAATTCCCAGGATTTACATCTTGAGTATTGCGACCGTTATAACGGCTATCTACTCCCCAAGTTTTACTTTTTTGTGTTTGTTTGTCGAAGCCTTTTTGCTTCCAATAGCGGCTAAACTGGTCGTACTGTGCTCGCTTAGCTGCATCAGAGAGAACCTCATAAGCCTCGCTGATATCCTTAAATTTTTCTTCAGCTGCTTTGTTTCCTGGATTCAGATCGGGGTGATACTGTCTGGCTAGACGTCGATAAGTCTTTTTGATTTCTTCATTTGTCGCATCTTTGGATACTCCCAAAATTTCGTAGTAATCGCGAAAATTCCGCAAATTCTGCATAGTCAGTTGTTTAACATGAAATTTTAGATTTGAAAATTTTTAAATAATAGCAGTTGCCTGTTGTTTGTTGGTTGTTGTTTGGAACAAACACCTAATAACTACCAACCACTAACAAAAATAGCTACTATTTTTCCTTATTACTAATTATCTACGACTCAATCCGAATACGAATCAATTTTATTACCTTTTCAACTACTATCGGTATGATGAAGAAAGGGAGGTGGGGTTTCCCACCGAGGAAACTTTACAACCAATCATCGTCATCATCCCAGTTATCCTGGTAGCTGGGACGAGAACGGCGTGAGGAACCACTGTCAAAGGAAGAAGACCGATTGTCTCTGCCATAATCTCTGTCATAGTCTCTACTGGAGTTTCGACCATAGTCTTTGCCATAGCCTCTGTCATAGTCTCTATTGTTGTAGTCTCTGCTATAGCCTCTGTCATAATCCCTACTTTTGTCATAGTAATCGCGATCGCGTGGCGTTTCTCTTGGATAATCGCGTTCTTTGTCGCCACCAGTAAAGATATCTTTAATTACACCAAACAAGTCATCCTCTTCCTCTTCAGCGTAGAACTGCCGGACTTCCCGGTTGAGGTCGTACAATGCATCTTGCAGGTCGGCGTAAGCTTGATCGATACCGCGTTCGTCGTTTTGCTGTAAACTCTCGCGTAGTTCTCGACAGATGTTCTCAATTTGTTGACGACGGCTACGGGCAAATGCCATACCAAAATCCAACGCCACTTCTCGCAGTTGTCTTTCAGCTTGTAAAATCAAAGCTTCAGCACGAGTGCGTTTTTCTACTTTCTCTTTGCGCTGTCGGTCTTGATCGGCAAATTTTTCAGCTTCTCGAATCGCCTGCTGAATTTCGCTTTCGCTCAGGGTAGAAGCACCTTGAATTGTGATACTTTGTTCTCTACCCGTAGTTCTATCTAGTGCGGTTACCTGGAGAATGCCGTTAGCATCAATATCAAATGATACCTGAATTTGCGGAATGCCGCGAGGTGCCGGAGGAATACCATACAGCTTGAAACGCCCTAAAGATTTGTTATCCGCCGCCATTTCCCGTTCGCCTTGGACTACGTGAATCTCCACAGTGTTTTGATTATTTTCGGACGTTGAAAAGATATCAGAACGGCGGACGGGGATAGTTG
>JANZYY010000702.1 GCA_026419705.1 Fischerella sp. | reverse complement strand
CCACTATCCACTATCCACTATCCACTAACCACTATCCACTATCCACTATCCACTAACCACTAATTAAACAAGGACTTGCTGCCACTCTAAGCGTTCGAGTGTGCGAGAACGCTCAAGGGCTTGTTCAAAGCTATCGAGTTTAGCTTCTATTGTCAAAGGTTCGCCAATGTAACCATGCACGGCTTCTTGGGTTTTTAAACCATTGCCTGTGATGTAGACTACGGTGGTTTCATCTGCATGAATTTTACCAGCTTCTACTAATTTCTTGAGCACGGCAATGGTTGTGCCACCAGCAGTTTCGGTAAAAATACCTTCGGTTTCTGCTAGCAATTTCATACCTTCTATAATTTCAGCATCAGTTACAGATTCAATGCTACCACCTGTTTTCTTAGCTATTTCGACAGCATAAACACCATCTGCTGGATTGCCGATCGCGATCGATTTAGCAATCGTATTTGGTTTCACAGGTTGAATAAAGTCACGATCTTCTTTAAAGGCTTTGGCAATGGGAGAACAACCTTCAGCTTGTGCACCGCTGAATTTGACTGGCTTGCCTTCTACCAAACCAACTTCGACAAATTCGTTGAAGCCTTTGTAGATTTTGGTAAACAGCGAACCTGATGCGAGGGGTGCAACAATGTGGTCAGGTAACTGCCAACCTAGTTGTTCGGCAACTTCAAAGCCAAGAGTCTTGGAACCTTCAGAGTAGTAGGGACGCAAGTTAATATTGACAAAACCCCAACCGTGTGTATTCGCAACTTCCGAGCAAAGGCGATTTACCTGATCGTAATTACCTTTGACTGCCATTAAGGTAGGGCTGTAGATGAGGCTGCCCAAAACCTTACCAGCTTCTAAATCGGCAGGGATGAATACACAACAGTCTAAACCGGCGTGAGCGGCGATCGCGGCGGTAGAATTTGCTAAGTTCCCG
The DNA here is from genome assembly GCA_026419705.1 of Fischerella sp. GTDB lineage: Bacteria > Cyanobacteriota > Cyanobacteriia > Cyanobacteriales > Nostocaceae > PCC9605. The sequence continues at coordinate 1,620 of JANZYY010000702.1, read as the reverse complement.
GTACTAGCACAAGAAACTGTAGTGAAACCCAACTCGCGCGCCCTAGTCAAGGCAACCGATACCACCCTATCTTTGAAGCTGAGGGTGGGCATATTGACGGCATCGTTTTTAATATAAAGCTTGTTTAAGCCCAAGCGACGTGCTAATCGTTGGGAACGCACCAAGGGAGTCATACCAGTTCCTACATCAATAGGATTTTCGCTAGCCACAGGCAAAAACTTCCGATAGCGCCACATTGAATTAGGTCCCGCCTGGATGGTTTCGCGGCTAATCGTGTTGCGGAGGGCGCTATAGTCGTAGGTTACTTCCAAAGGTCCAAAGCAGAACTCACACACATGGCTGGCTTTGAGTTCGTATTCTGCACCGCACTCCTTACACTTCAAAGATTTAAAAGTGGTGGCTGCTTTTTGGGCATCAATTGCCTGAGTCATGAACTACCTCTCCCTGGATGTCCGTCAACTGTCGCTTGATGCTATCACGAGTAAATATACGAGTCAAATATATCCGACAAATTTTGTCGGGATTGAGAGAGCAAATTTTAGATACTGCATACCCTGCAAATATTACTGATTTAGATGTATTTTTATTATTAATTAAAGTAGATATTTTGCGGTAAATACTGATTTATGTATATTTAGAAACAATACATATAGGTAAAAAAAAGAAATTTCACTACTTTTACGGATGGTATGATTATGTGTTAGAAGCTACTTTAATTAACATGACATAGACATCCAAGGCATCTCTCTTTAGATAGATAAATAAGAGAAACCTTTGATTGCTCAAAAGTCAGTACTCAAACAGAACTCAAATTTTTAGGTGCATTTCCAAACCATGAATACTCAAAAGCAAGGATTTTTAGGTAGATTCTTTTGGCAGCATTTCTAGGTAATAGCCAACAAATCTACCTTTTGTGTTGCGTTACTTCACCTCATACCATTTCTCTAAATGTTTGATACTGATGATTCTCTATAGCCGGTTAGGGGGATCTACATATGTTTCACCGTTAATGGGAATTGGTATTAGCCATGAAAAGCGCGGATACGTGGTTAATTTACCCAAGGATAGGAATTTTTGGGTAAAAAAATCCTGTGTAAAAACACAGGATGACTTTGAAATATAAATCAAGCAGTCTGAATCATGTCACAACTCAATCGTTTTGTCAAAGAATTACCAAGGGTATATCGTTCCTTGGTGATAACTGCATTGCTTGCCAATGGCATTTTCCAATTTGTTGCACCTGTATTAGCTCAAGGTACAACAGCAGGTGAATCGATCAGTAATACCGCAACTGCAACCTATGAAGATCCGAACAATCCAGGTACAACAATCAATACTACTTCTAATACAGTAGTTGTGACTGTAGCAGAGGTAGCTGGTATAACTGTCACATCTTCTGGTGTTGTAGATAGCAACGGTGGTAGCGTTGAGGTTGGTGATTTACTCATTTATACCTACACTCTCACCAACGTTGGCAACGATCCCACCAAGTTCCGGATTCCTAACCTAGCAACAACAACTGGACCGGGTACGGTTTCTGGCACATTACCTAATGGTGGCACACCCAATAACTTACAATATAGTACCGATGGTGGTACAACTTGGCAAAATATCACCAGT
>JANZYY010000006.1 GCA_026419705.1 Fischerella sp. | reverse complement strand
ATCTTTTTCACCACCAAGACACCAAGACACTAAGACAAATTCATCATTTCCAAATTCCCTGGGGAACAGCAAAATCTGAACTGAACCGTACGATCTGCGTACGCCACGGGAAGCCTAGAGGTGGGTCTATGTTTAATAATTTTTCATCTCCTTGTTGTGGACTATTTGCCCGTGGGCGTCTAACTTGAAAATAACTTAGAAGGCAAGTACGCTCAGGGCTATCCCAATAAAACTTTGTTGTGCGATCAAATCACATGGGGATCTAGCTTTTAAAATTAAAAAAGCAGCAACACAATCGTTGCTGCTACTGAAACTGCGTGACTATGGAGATTACCCCAAATTTTCAGCCAGGACAAATTGTATCCTTAGAGCATGGTGACAGCAGGCTCTATGCAGAAGTAATCCAAGTAGTCGTTTCTCGTCAGTTGTGCTGGGTGCGTCCTTTGCTAATAGTAGTTAACTCCTCGGAACCACCATTAATATATGATTTGCGAGAGGCATCTGACTTACTTTGGCCTGTAAATTTATTCCAACCAGCCCTGGACACAGAAGTAATTTCTATATTGAGCCAAGTTTTAGCAAAAGAACCAACACCAGGAATAGACTCGACTTCCAAGCAGCTACTTAATCAGTTTATTCACCAAGTTTGGCAAGCGTATAAAGAGGGTTTGGGAGCTAGAGAATAGGGTATGTTTTTAAACCTTAAGTGACGCCAATATAAATGTTCGGATCTCCCCAAACACCCCTTGGAAAGTACCAAAAGCTTAGGCCGCAGGCGTTAGAGTAGGATAATTTCGCGTCTGGTACATTTCGGTTAGGGGGGATCTAGTAGATAGTGGATTGAGGTTGGTCGTTTTGCTTCGTGCGTTCGCTGCTTGGAAACTGTTAAGACAACCTAGAAAGAGCCTTCTTTAATCCTGGTTTTTCCTAATTTGACGAAAATTTAATTGTTTGGGATTGCACCACAAGGGGTTGATGACAAAACCAATACCAGTAATCCCTTGGACTAGGCGTAAAGTAAAGATGTCACGGGGTTTTTGGTAATAAGGACCTATATAGGCAAGTTATTCAAAAAAAGATTTACGTTCGCATCACTAAGAAATTAGCGCTGTCTTTAATAGAATCAATGTTTTTAATTTTTAGGTTTGATTGGTGGCAAGCTCTCTGGTATTAAATCAAATAACGTAAATACTAAATAATCATCAAATGCTTGCAACAAGTTGGATTCGACCTGCATCCATTTCTGCCATTAACAGTTCTAGTGCTTCATAATCAACGTCAGAAATGTAACCCATTTCTGTAAGCTCTGAGTTGATTTCATTTTCGATTTCGGGAGTTAATTTTTTAATCAGAAGAGCTTTTTCTACCAATTGACGAATCGCGTACTTAGTTTTCATATGTAATTAATCAACTAAATTAAACAGATCTCATAGATCTATACATTTATTATCCTAGCCTCGCTTTGGTATAAAATGTGATCTAAACTCTGGAGGTATGGTGACCTAAATCACAAATTATTAGTGATTTGACCCGCGATCGCTGACTGTATCTATTGGGAATTTCATGTCGCTTTCCTGTTGTTATAAACAAGCAGAAGTAATAATCTATGTGGAATTAGGTGCCATGACAAGCAATTAAATTCTCCGATTTTAACAAAAAGTATATTTAAATACAGTTTTTCCTATGATTATGACAATCTTTAAACAGAAGCATCAGAGAAATAAAGATTCGGCAAAGAGGCGTAATACAAATGGTCGATGTGAAAAAAAAGAGATTATGTTCAAATACATCTATCTTCACTATTGAAAAACTTTACATAACATTTAGGATGCGAATATGCAAGCAGTACTTAACACCTCAAAGATAACAGTGATTCGTCCGCAAGGAAGTTTGAATGCTGCCAATGCTTTGGAATTTGAACGAGATTTAACAACAGCACTGACACAAAATGGAAGTAGCTCCTTGGTAGTAGATTTAGAGCAAGTAGAAGCATTAGATAGTGCTGGTTTGATGACATTGGTGTCTGCGCTGAAACTAGCTCAAAGTTTAGGACGTCGTTTCAGCCTTTGTTCTGTTTCTCCATCTATAAGAATTATCTTTGAGCTTACTCAACTCGATCAAGTCTTTGAAATGTTTGAAGGTACGGCACTGTTTGGAGTTACTTCCGCCAGGTAGGTGTCAGTTAGTTTGCTTCAAAGAATGTTGAAAACAGTAATTAATGCTCTCAAGACGCCTAATCAATGCTAAGGTTGGAGGTGAGTAGCACTATATAACAACAAAGAAGCTAGAAGAATAGCACAGTGGCTATTGCAATCGAAAAATTAATCACCTCGGATATTGTCAAACCAGCTCGTTACCTAGGTAACGAACTTTTAGCAGTACACAAACCTTGGAATACGGCAACTATACGCTGGGTATTAACTTACCCGGAATTATACGAAGTAGGAGCCTCTAACTTAGGGCATATCATTCTGTATAACATTCTGAATGCCCAACCCCGTCAATTGTGCGATCGCGCATACCTAAGCGGCCCGGATCTTGCAGCCAAACTGCGGGCAACCAAAACACCGCTGTTTGCCGTTGAGTCCAAGCGATCGCTAACAGAATTTGATATACTAGGTTTTAGCCTCAGTTACGAACTCGGTGCCACCAACATTTTAGAAATGTTGGATTTGGCAGGCATTCCCCTAACGTGGCGAGAACGGTTAACGGGGAATTACCCCCTGGTTTTTGCAGGAGGGCAAACGGCGACATCCAACCCTGAACCCTACGCCGACTTTTTCGACTTTTTCGCCCTCGGTGACGGCGAAGAACTTCTACCAGAAATAGGTTTAGTTTTAGAAGAAGGCAAACAAGCAGGTCTGAGTCGCCAAGAACTGTTGCTGGACTTGGCACAAATACCGGGTGTATATGTACCCCAGTTTTACGATATGGCGGCAGATGGAAGCGTACATCCCAACCGCCCAGATGTGCCAAAACGTATTCTCAGACGGGTTGCGACCCCCATACCAGCATATTCGATTGGGTTGGTTCCCTACGTGCAGACAGTACACGATCGCCTGACAATTGAAATTCGACGCGGTTGTACCCGTGGCTGTCGCTTCTGCCAACCAGGGATGCTAACTCGACCGGCGCGGGATGTGGAACCAGAGAAAGTAGTGGCATCTATTGAGAAGGGAATGCGGGAAACCGGATACAATGAGTTTTCTCTTTTATCCCTGAGTTGTTCTGATTATTTATCTCTGCCAGCAGTAGGGATGGAAATCAAAAATCGCCTCCAAAATGAAAATATTTCTCTTTCCCTTCCCAGCCAAAGGGTAGACAGATTTGATGAAAATATAGCCAAAATCCTCGGCGGTGTGCGGCAAGGTGGTCTGACTTTTGCACCGGAAGCTGGTACACAGCGAATGCGGGATATTGTTAATAAAGGTTTGACAAATGAAGAATTACTACGGGGTGTGAAAACAGCATGGGAACAAGGTTGGGAGAAAATAAAGCTATATTTTATGATCGGTTTACCTGGTGAAACCGATGCTGATGTCCTGGGCATTGCGGAAACAGTTAGTTGGTTACAACGTGAGTGTCGGGCGAAGGGCAGAAGACCGCTGGCGTTTAACTTGACGATTTCCAACTTTACACCCAAGCCTCACACCCCGTTCCAATGGCACTCGGTTTCTACCGTCGAGTTCGAGCGCAAGCAAAAATTGCTGCAGCAAGAATTCCGCCGCATGAAGGGAGTGAAAGTAAATTTCACCGATGTCCGTATTTCCGCAATGGAGGATTTTATTGGCAGAGGCGATCGCACCCTCGGCCAAGTCTTGCGTCGCGCCTGGGAATTAGGTGCAGGTATGGATTCCTGGTATGACAGCGTCGAAAAGGCTTACAATGCTTGGGGACAAGCTATTGCCGAAGCGGGTTTGACTTGGAAATATCGCCAAGTTGAAAATGGCGAGTGGAATGTCATGGAGATGGGGAGAGCAGGAGAACCTTACCCCACCACAGAGCCTTCCCTCGACAGACCTCTACCTTGGGACCATATTGATACGGGTATCGATAAAAAGTGGCTCCAGGAAGAGTTGAAACGTGCTCTAGAAGCTGCAACTGTTCCTGATTGCTCTTTTGACGGTTGTTCTCATTGTGGAGTGTGTGGCACTGAATTTGGTCATAACATTGTTATACCCCCGCCACCCGTACCAGAATTTGCTGGGCAATTTGTACCAAATACCACTAAAGCTCAAAGATTGCGGGTATGGTTTGGCAAACAGGGTGATATGGCCTTAATCAGCCACTTAGATTTAATACGCTTGTTTGACCGAGCCATGCGGCGATCCGGATTGCCAATTGCCTTTACTGGTGGATATCATCCCTTACCCCGCATTTCTGTAGCTTTGGCTTTACCTTTGGGTGCTACCAGCAGTGGTGAAATTGTCGATTTTGAGTTAACTCAGCCACTTGAGATCGATACTTTCCGACAAAAATTGGCAGAGGTACTGCCCAGCAACATACCCATATATAATGTTGTACAGCTAGATTTGAAAGCTCCTGCTGCTACTCAAATTTTAGAAGCTGCTGAGTATGTACTCACCATAGCTTCATCTGAAAACGCGGCACCTGCACAATGGCAAGATTGGATTGATACAATTAAACAAAAAAGCGAGATTTGGTGGGAGCAAACAACTAAGTCAGGTAAGACTAAGTTAGTAAATCTGCGCGATCGCTTGTATGAAATGGAATTTATGGAAACCGCCAATCAGGCAGAGTCGGCAGTTCGCTTGCGTTACTTAGGTAGTTGTCGTCAAGATGGTACACTATTGCATCCCGAACAAATCCTGTTTATGCTAGAACAAGTGGCAGGCATAGAATTCCAGCTACTGCAAATCCATCGTAATCGTTTGGTTTTGCGGGATTGAACTTCTCCAGAGCAACTTGTTAGATAGTTGCCCTTGCATCTCAAATATTGGGAATTGATTTTTAACAAGGTTGCGTTAGAATGAGATGAAGAGAATTTTTCTGGCGCTGCATTGAGTTATTTGGTTCACAATCCTGGTACTCAGGGTTTGAAAGCAAAGATTTAGAGAGCAACATCTAGGATTTTATCCCAGACCACACCAGGCAGATTCAAGAACACTCTCTCTTGATAGCTACCTTGTGAATCAGTAACTAATAACAAGCTCCGTCGGCTTCTCTAGCTTTATGATTTTTTAAACACATGCTGAATGCCTAGTTCCTAGAGAACGAAGGTGTTGCATTAAAAATTAACCACGGACGGGTGATTAAATTGCTTAAATAATATGCAGCCGTTCTGGAAGAATCAGGCGTGTAAACGCATCTCGCTAATTAATAGCTCTTTAAGTGTGGGCTTAAGTTCGCAGTTTTTACTACCAGCAGCGCCTTTTTGGGCTTGCAGGGGCGACAGGAACAGCAAACCCCCAAGTCTTTTTATGCTGCCAGTTTTTGAGGAAATTGAATGCCAAAACAAATTATTATCGCGGAGCAGCATCAAATAGCTGCAGTCTTTTCGGAAGATCAAATCCAGGAACTTGTTGTCGCTACCGGCCATCACCAAATTGGTGATATCTACTTAGGAGTAGTAGAAAACGTATTACCCGGGATAGATGCGGCTTTCGTAAATATTGGCGACCCAGAGCGCAACGGTTTTATTCATGTCACAGACTTAGGTCCTTTGCGGCTGAAGCGCACAGCAGCTGCAATCACGGAATTGTTGGCACCACAGCAGAAAGTTTTAGTGCAAGTGATGAAAGAGCCAACGGGTACAAAAGGGCCAAGGCTCACAGGTAACATCACTTTGCCGGGACGCTACGTTGTGCTGATGCCCTACGGACGAGGTGTAAATTTATCCCGTCGAATTAAAAATGAAAATGAACGCAACCGCTTGCGAGCGTTGGCAATTTTGATTAAGCCTGCGGGAATGGGTTTGCTAGTTCGCACTGAAGCAGAAGGCAAACCAGAAGAAGCAATTATCGAGGATTTAGAATCCCTGCAAAGACAATGGGAAGCAATCCAGCAAGAAGCAGTGTCTACTCGTGCGCCAGCACTGCTGAATCGGGACGATGATTTTATCCAACGCGTGCTGCGGGATATGTACGGTGCGGATGTAAACCGGATAGTGGTAGATTCCAGTACTGGTCTGAAGCGGGTGAAGCAGTATTTGCAAAACTGGAGTGGAGGGCAAGTACCCCAAGGGTTGTTAATCGATCACCACCGCGATCGCACACCGATTTTAGAATATTTCCGCGTCAACGCCGCGATTAAAGAAGCCCTTAAACCCAGAGTCGATCTGCCTTCTGGTGGCTATATCATTATTCAGCCCACCGAAGCGTTAACGGTGATAGATGTCAACTCTGGTTCATTTACGCGATCGGCAACAGCCAGAGAAACAGTTTTGTGGACGAACTGCGAAGCTGCTACAGAAATTGCCCGTCAGTTGCGTTTGCGGAACATTGCTGGGGTTATTGTTGTTGATTTCATTGATATGGAATCGCGGCGCGACCAACAGCATGTCCTCGAACACTTTAATAAAGCTCTCAAAGCTGACAAAGCCCGTCCTCAAATTGCCCAATTAACTGAACTGGGTTTAGTAGAACTCACCCGCAAGCGCCAAGGTCAAAACATTTATGAATTATTTAGCGAACCTTGCCAAACTTGTGGCGGTTTAGGGCATGTTGTCCGCCTACCAGGAGAAACAGAAGCCCGTTCAATTGCACCACCGGTCGAATTACCAGAACGCTTTGTATCTTTGCCTCATAGAGAACCCCGCCTGCCATCTACAGCCCGTCTGGGCGAACCACGGGAAACCTACGACGGATTTACGGAGACGTACGAACACGACACTGATATAGGTGCTCTGAATTTAGCCAATCATCCCAGCTATCAAGAAATCGGCGATAGCAAAAGGCGTCGCCGTCGTCGCTTGGGATTAAATGGGGGAAATGGCAAAGAGGAACCACGTATCAATGGCAACCCACTGGCATTAGTGAACGAGCCAGATATAGACATTGATGCAGAAGGAGAAGTGGTAGAAACTTCTGAAGTACCCACACCCAGCCTGAGTAAATCAGTTTGGGTTGATAGAGGTGAACGCAGTAAACCCTCAAGGGTAGAGCTGATTAAACCAGTAGTAGAACCACCAGAGATTGTGTCTGTAGAAATGACACCCGCGGAACAAGACGTGTACGCTTTAATGGGAGTGTCACCCTTAGTGAAGTTGAACCGGGAGGTGAAAAATCCTAAGTCTGTGATTATTAATGTCACTCTGCCCGGTCAATCTTCGGCTACAACAATGGAAGCAACCTCTGAAGCACCCATCCAAACAGCAAGTGACACTGCTGTTGCTGCTGCAGAAGCTGAACCATTATCTTTATCTCCAGTAGCAACTGAGCCATCTGACTTATCTGGTATGGCAGGTGACACTGAAACTACCACTAGCACTGCGATTCGCCGTCGCCGCCGTCGTTCTTCCGCTTTGGAGTCAGATACACCCACAACTGAAAGTTAAGAAACTTTACGAATGATGATAAAGATATCAGAGATCGCTTCTGTTGAGTTAATACCAACTCAACAGAAGGCGTTTTGGCTGGAGTTTTCTAAACTTTCGCACTTGTGCGGACCAGTTGCAGGTGTAGATGAAGTGGGGCGGGGCTGCTTGTTTGGGCCTGTAGTGGCGGCTGCAGTGATACTACCAAAAGAAGCTTTGCCAGCGCTGATAGCGGCGGAAATTAAAGACAGTAAAAAGCTGCCTAGCTCTCGCAGGAGCAAAATAGCCCAGCATATTTGTGCCATTGCCGTAGATTGGAAAATCGGCTTTGCTTCAGTTGCCGAAATTGACAGGATAAATATTTTACAGGCAACACTTTTAGCGATGAAGCGAGCAGTGCTGAAACTGAAAGTGCAGCCTACGCTTTGCTTAGTTGATGGCAACCAATCGATTAGAGATCTATACCTACCACAACAAACAATTGTTAAGGGGGACGAGCGATCGCTTAGCATTGCTGCTGCTAGTATTGTCGCCAAAGTTTGGCGAGATAATTTGTTAGTGCGCCTTGCCTCAAGGTATCCGATGTACGACTTGGAGCGCAACAAGGGTTACGGCAGCCAAAAACATCTACTGGCACTACAAAAATACGGGCCTTCACCCTTGCATCGCCGGTCATTTCGTCCTTGTCAAATTAAGGGTAGTTAGAACATCGATTCACTATTCAGAAATTGTCTTTGTGTATGAGCCAGACAAAACAGATGCAAAAACAGGGAAAACAAAGAAGACAAGGAAGACAAAATACCAATCTTTCCTCCTTCCCAGTTCCTCCTTGTCCTTGCTTGCCTTCCTTGCATTTGAAGATTGCTGAATCGGCGTTTTAGTTGTGAGTTGGTACGGGTGGGTTTTAATAAATACCAGGGTTAAATCCACCCCTACATTAGTGGGTTCAAATGACCAGCAAGCGACAAACTACGATAAGCCCATACCATAGATATCTACCCAGGTTTCACACTGATATAACGTAATTTTTGTTACATTTAATTTAAGATGGGTAATTCTGGACTTTTGTCATCTATAAAAAGGCTTTGTTCTTTTGTTTGCAATATCACCCAGCGACGATAATCAGCTATTAGTTGATTTAACAATCGCTGTTTAATTGTCAACAGTACACTTTTGAGCAAACTATTACCAGTAGTTTCTAAGATCGGTTTAGGGGTAAAACAGAAAGGTGGTGGCAGATCTACTTGTACTTCTAAATCAGCTCTACCTTGCAAACGTGTGACTGTATGAACCTGGTGTGGCGATAAATGCCCTTTTAAATTTAGATCGAAGCGCTGGTTAATATACTCTACACCAAATATTTCACAACCTATTGATTGCAAATAAATCTTTCCACCAGATTCTGACCAGACAGTCATATCTACAGTGGGTTGAATACTGAGTGACATGAAATTAAGAGGACGCATTTTTAAACGAAAAACATCTTCAGCCAATAGCTGAACACGGCTATGATCTACTAGTGCATAAACCAAGCGTTGAGGCTGACGCAAATAGTGTTGAATGGGGATGGGCTGTTGTGGAACAGTAATTTCTACCGTTTGGGAAGCGGTAAACTTGGTGGTCATGCGTTGATGGATGAAAATAATTGTTTTATATTTCTATTATTTTTTAATTTATAGAATTTTCTTGCATGAAAGTGACGGCGCTCGGAAAAAATTTATTTATTTGAGAGACTATGTTTGTGCAAGGGTTTCTATTTTAAATTCGTAAAAAATAAATTATCAGGTGTAATATTTCTGGTATTGGGTGTAATTATTCACGCAAATTATTTGTTAGTAATTTTAATTTAAGCTTATTGTTGCATACCAGTTGACGAATTAGCTTTATAGCTTTAAAACAAACTTACAGTTCAGACAAAACTTCATGACTCTATCGATCGCACATTTAGGTCCCCCTGGCACTTATGCAGAACAAGCAGCGCTTTTGTATGTCAACTGGCTGACCAAAATTAGACGAATTGGAGCTATCTTATGTCCCTATCCTAGCATTGCCCAAACACTCCGAGCTGTTGCCCAAGCTGAGGTACACTTGGCTGTTGTGCCAGTGGAAAACTCCATTGAAGGTAGTGTTACTATGACTATGGATACTCTGTGGCAACTGGATAGTTTGCAAATACAGTTAGCGTTGGTGATGCCAATAGCCCATAAGTTGATTTCCTGCGCTCACAAGATAGAGAGTATTAAAACTGTTTATTCTCACCCACAAGCTTTGGCACAGTGTCAAAAATGGTTGGAACGCTTTCTTCCGAATGTACAGTTAATTCCGACTAATTCCACAACCGAATCGTTGCAGAAACTTGAACAAGACACGACAGCTGCGGTGATTTCGTCCCAAAGAGCGGCGCAACTCTATAACCTACCAATATTAGAAAGTGGTATCAGCGATTATCCAGAAAATTGCACTCGCTTTTGGGTAGTTAGTCAGGGTGATATGCCCGTTGTCTGTCAAGTATCTCATGCCAAAGCCAGTCATACCTCGCTAGCATTTAGCCTTCCTGCCAATGTACCAGGAGCGCTCGTCAAACCACTACAAGTATTTGCCCAACTAGGCATTAATCTCAGCCGGATTGAATCTCGTCCAACGAAGCGATCGCTGGGAGAGTACTTATTCTTCATTGATGCAGAAGCAGATGCATCTGAAGTACAAATGCAATCTGCTTTACAAGAATTAACTACCTACACAGAAGTACTAAAAATTTTCGGCAGCTACAGTGTTTTGCCAATTAATACTCTTGGAGAAGAGGTTAGTGGTTAGTGGATAGTAGTTAGTAGGACAACCAACCACTAACCACTAACTACTAACTACCAATTACCAACCACTCACAACTTTAGAGTGAAGGAATCTTTAAGAACCGTACGAGCTGCTAAGTGATTGCGAGTAGAAGTCAAAATTTCTGCTTCCCGTTCTAGGCGAGCAGCAGTGTCTTGCATTTCTAGTAAAGCCTGCTGTTCTGATGCAACACCATAGAGATTACTTGCTACCCAATAAGATAGTTCTGTCGGTAAGTCAGGCAAATCTTCTGGCAATTCGATTTGTTGTTCGGTTAATTTAGCTGAAAGACGCACAACATCTCGCAGCAATTGTGCCAGCTCGGCGGCTAAAGGACGCAAGTCTTTTGCTGGCGGATGATCTTCAATCCACTCAACTAAACCAACACGGTATGGCTTTTCACGAACATACTCTAGAACCCGAAATCTTTGCTGACCCAAGGTCAACATTTTCATCCGGTCGTCTGGTAGTCGCTGGTAATGAATGATTTCAGCACAGCAGCCAATATTGGCAATTGTGCCTTTGACTGGATCGACCATTAGTACCCCAAAGCGGCGATCGCTCTCCAGAATTGTGTTCATCATAATTCTGTAGCGAAATTCAAAAATATGTAAGGGTAATGGTCTAGTGGGGAATAAAACTACTTCTGATAGTGGAAACAGAGGTAGTTCACGAACGGCAATTTTAGAATAAGAGGTCATTTTTACCTTGGTATAAATTCAATCTTTGACAATCTTAAGAATTTCTTATTATTCTTTGTTTTTGCCGTACTATGACTACATTTTATCATTTGTTTTACAGCTAATAAAAAGCCCTGAAGATAGATATTTCAGGGCGAGGTAAATATTCACACATTTTTGTTAGTAGTTAGTAGTTAGTGGTTGGTGGGTAAACAACTAACTACTAACCAATAACCATTAACTAATTTAGAGTTTTACTTCAATATCCACACCTGAAGGCAAATCCAGTTTCATCAAAGCATCAATAGTTTTAGAAGAAGGCTGATAAATATCAATAATGCGGCGATGGGTACGGGTTTCGAAGTGTTCTCGTGAATCCTTATCGACGTGTGGCGATCGCAGCACACAATATATTCGGCGTTTTGTGGGTAAGGGAATAGGTCCAATTGCTGTAGCATTGGTACGGTTTGCTGTATCCACGATCTTCTCGCAAGATGTATCCAGCAAACGACGGTCAAAAGCTTGTAAGCGAATTCTAATCTTTTGCTGCTGTAGAGTAGCCATTTTCAATTTTCCTGGTTCTGTTTGATAAGTTGTACTTCAGGGGTGCGATCAACACAAGATTAAGGGGAGTAGAGGAAATGAATGGATTGGGGGAATCAAATTCCCTATTTTCCTTTATTTCCCCTACTTCCCCCACTTCTGGATCTTTTTTCCATGATGGGAAATAAAAGGAGCAGAGTGATATTATACTATCCCTGCTCCTTTTGAATTAAGGTAAACAGATGTTACTTGATGATTTTGGAAACTACACCAGCACCGATGGTACGACCACCTTCACGAATGGCGAAGCGCATTCCTTGCTCGATAGCGATCGGGTTGATTAGTTCCACTGTCATCCTGATCCGGTCTCCGGGCATGACCATTTCCGCAGCACTGCCATCATCAGAAGTAAAGCTTTTGATGGTGCCAGTTACGTCAGTTGTCCGTACGTAGAACTGAGGACGATAGCCTGCGAAGAAGGGTGTTTTCCGACCGCCTTCTTTTTCAGTCAGAACATACACTTCTCCTTCAAACTCAGTGTGCGGAGTGATAGAACCAGGTTTGGCAATTACCATACCCCGTTCAACATCATTTTTTTGCATACCACGCAAAAGCAGGCCTGCGTTATCCCCAGCTATACCTTCATCAAGACTCTTCTTGAACATCTCAATACCGGTAACGGTAGTGGAGCGAGTTGGCTTAATGCCCACTAATTCAACGTTATCTCCAATTTTGACTTTACCCCTTTCAATCCGTCCGGTAGCTACTGTACCACGACCTGTGATCGTGAATACGTCTTCTACAGCCATCAAGAAGGGCTTATCTACCTCGCGCTCTGGAGTAGGAATGTAGGAATCTACAGCGTCCATCAGTTCGTAGATTTTATCTACCCACTTATTTTCACCTCGCTGAGTTTTTGGATTCGCAGTCATTGCTTCCAACGCCTGTAGACCAGAACCTTTAATGATCGGTATCTCGTCACCAGGAAAATCGTAGCTAGATAGTAGATCCCGGACTTCCAGTTCCACTAACTCCAGCAGTTCTTCGTCGTCTACCATGTCTTCCTTATTTAAGAAGACGACTAGGCTGGGAACACCTACCTGCTTTGCTAGCAGGATGTGTTCGCGGGTTTGTGGCATCGGACCATCAGCAGCAGAAACCACCAGAATCGCACCATCCATCTGGGCAGCACCGGTGATCATGTTCTTCACGTAGTCAGCATGTCCGGGACAGTCTACGTGAGCGTAGTGCCGCTTTTGGGTTTCATACTCAACGTGAGCCGTGTTGATGGTAATACCCCGTGCTTTTTCCTCAGGAGCGTTATCGATTTGATCGTAGCCCTTAGCCACAGACTGACCCAGAGCTGCCAAGGTCATAGTGATGGCTGCTGTTAACGTGGTTTTACCGTGGTCAACGTGGCCAATAGTACCGATATTAACGTGGGGTTTGGTTCTTTCAAACTTTGCGCGTGCCATGAATGCTCATTTCCTTTTTTAATTATGCGTTCCCTTTGCTTTTAGCAATGATTGCCTCAGCCACGTTGCGAGGTACTTCTTCGTAATGGCTAAATTCCATCGAGAAGATGCCTCGACCTTGGGTTTTCGACCGGATGTCAGTGGCGTAGCCAAACATTTCTGCCAATGGGACTTTTGCAGTCACTTTGGCGATACCTTGCTCGGAACCCATCCCCTCAATTTGCCCGCGACGGGAATTGAGGTCGCCCATTACATCCCCAAGGAAGTTTTCGGGAACTTCAACCTCAACTTTCATCATAGGCTCTAATAGGACAGGTGAAGCTTTCATTGCAGCTTCTTTCATTGCCATTGAGCCAGCAATTTTGAAGGCCATTTCCGAGGAGTCCACTTCGTGATAAGACCCATCGACCAACGTTGCTTTGACGTCAATGAGTGGGTATCCAGCTAGAACACCCGATTCGCAGGTTTCTTTCATACCTGCTTCTACTGGAGGAATGTACTCTTTCGGTACAGCACCGCCAACAATCTTGGAGACGAATTCAAAGCCGCTTCCCGGTTCTCCTGGCTCTAGGTCGATGACAACGTGGCCATACTGACCTTTACCGCCGCTTTGACGGATGAATTTACCCTCAACTCTGCTAACTGGCTTGCGAATGGTTTCGCGATAAGCTACTTGTGGCGCACCAACATTAGCTTCTACCTTAAATTCGCGCAACATCCGGTCTACCAGAATTTCCAAGTGCAACTCTCCCATCCCAGCAATCACGGTTTGGTTGGTTTCCGGATCTACATTGACACGGAAGGTGGGATCTTCTTCTGAGAGAGATTGCAAAGCTTTGGACAACTTGTCCATGTCGTTCTTGGTTTTAGGTTCAACCGCGACCGAGATCACAGGCTCTGGAATAAATAGGGATTCCAAAATCACTGGTGAATTCTCATCGGTGAGGGTATCACCTGTCAATGTATCTTTTAAGCCCAAGGCCGCTCCCAAGTCGCCTGCTCTGAGTTCATCTACGTCTATTCTTTCATCCGCCTTTAAAACTACGAGACGAGATATTCTTTCTTTCTTGTTCTTGGTGGCGTTCAGGACGTAGCTGCCTTTCTTGAGGACACCAGAATAAACGCGAACGAAGGTGAGACGACCGTAGGGATCGGCCATGATCTTGAACGCGAGCGCAGAAAGAGGTTCGTTGTCGTCGGCATGGCGTTCCACAGTTTCGCCATTGGGCAAGGTACCTTGAATTGCAGGTACGTCGGGAGGTGCTGGCAGGTAATCTACTACTGCATCAAGTAGTAGTTGTACACCTTTGTTTTTGAAGGCTGAACCACAAAGCATGGGCACAATCGTACCAGCAATCGTACCTTTACGCAGAGCTGCACGGATCTCGTCTTCGGTGAGTTCTTCTCCCTCGAAGTACTTGGTCATCAGCTCATCATCTGTTTCCGCTACTGCTTCAATCAGTTTGTTGCGGTGTTCTTCGACTAGTTCCTGCATGTCTGCGGGAATATCTTTTTCTTGAATATCTGTTCCTTGATCGTTGTTATAGATATATGCCCGCATTTTGACTAGGTCAACTAGACCTATAAATTCATTTTCGCTACCAATAGGTAGTTGAATGGGAACAGCGTTAGCCCGCAGGCGATCGCGCACTTGTTCGTAAACTTTGTAGAAGTTCGCGCCAGTGCGGTCCATTTTATTCACAAAGACAATACGCGGCACTTTATAACGGTCTGCCTGGCGCCACACTGTCTCTGTTTGCGGCTGTACACCACCTACAGAACACAAAACTGTGATTACACCATCCAAAACCCGCATTGAACGTTCGACTTCGATTGTGAAGTCTACGTGTCCTGGAGTGTCGATAATGTTAATTTGATGATCTCTCCAGCTGGTGCTAATAGCAGCAGCTGTTATAGTTATTCCCCGCTCGCGTTCCTGTTCCATCCAGTCAGTAACGGCGGTTCCTTCATGGACTTCACCGATTTTGTGAATAATGCCAGAGTAAAATAATATTCTCTCTGTTGTTGTTGTCTTGCCCGCATCTATGTGCGCCGCAATACCGATATTGCGTACTCTCTCTAGCGGGATCGTACGTGCCACAGCTGCCTCCTATACTTTTCGCCTCATGATATCTTGTATATTACACTTTGTTAAGATTCTATCTTTTTCGGTAAACCGCCATTTTTTTTTGTAAAAACACAATCATCTCATCTTGACTACAGACGCGCGATGGCGCGTCCGCAGATTAATAGCGATAGTGTGCAAAAGCTTTGTTTGCTTCTGCCATCCGGTGCGTTTCTTCGCGTTTGCGAATTGCACTACCAGTTTCGTTGGCTGCATCCATCAATTCCTGAGCCAGCTTGCTGGCCATTGTCCGACCGGAGCGTTGTCTAGCAAATTGTACCAGCCATCGTAACGCTAGGGATGTACCGCGCTCAGCCCGGACTTCCATTGGTACTTGGTAGGTAGCACCACCCACTCGTCGAGCTTTTACTTCTACTAAAGGCGTTGCATTGCGTACTGCTCTTTCAAAAGTTTCTAATGGATCGCCTCCTATCCGTGCCTCAATATTTTTCAGCGCATCATAAACAATCCGTGCAGCTAGTGACTTTTTGCCATTACGCATCACTCGACGGATCATCATGCTTACTAGACGACTGTTATAAACAGAGTCAGGCGGAACTGGGCGCTTCTGAGTAACACCACGACGAGACATACTTTAACCTTAATTCGGATTTAATAACTAGATGATTCGTGTTCGGACAGCTCTTTCACTACTACAATCGTAGCGATGCTGACCCTTTTCTTGTTGCCCTCAACTAGACATACAAGGCGACATATATTATATACCTTAATAGGGAATTTCAGATGCTGTTGTCGCTATCAGCATTCTAAGTGCTTCCTACACTCGCCACAAACAAGCAGGGTGTAAGTACAAGCTCACTAATTTAACTTGATTTACTTAGCACTCTTAACATCTGTAAGGAGTGACATTGATGGATTCAGACCGCCTGTGAGTAACAACCCTCATTCAGGTCTTAACTGATGCGCCTCCTAGTCTTACCCACAGAAACCGATTGGGGCTGCAATTAGCTTCTCAAGCATTAATTACCGTGGTTTCACGGTACTCAACTAAATTCTACCAACAACTTTTTTGGAGCAGCAGGACTGTATACAAATCCCCGCAAAGGGTGGACTTTTCTTCTTTTTAGCAAACAGGCACTTCAATAATTAATGGTTTACCTCTAAGATTAGCCTTCTACCCAATAGCAAATAAAAGCTACTGTTTGAACTTTTTTTTGCTAAGATTGCTTCGCTGACACCAACTTTTGGGGTTGATAGCAGAGTAAATGCTTAGACGCGATTAATCGAGTCAGAATGCGATTAATCGCGTTTGCTCTATTGTTTCGGACGCTTAGTTCCATACTTGGAGCGACCTTGCTTGCGGTCTTTGACTCCGGCTGTATCTAAAGTGCCACGAATAATGTGGTATCTCACGCCTGGTAAGTCCTTAACCCGACCGCCACGAATCATGACAACAGAGTGTTCTTGCAAGTTATGACCAATGCCTGGAATGTAAGCTGTGACTTCAAAACCAGATGTTAGTCGCACCCTTGCTACTTTACGCAGAGCCGAGTTAGGTTTCTTAGGTGTGGTCGTGTATACTCTGGTACAAACACCGCGGCGTTGCGGGCATCGCTTCAGAGCTGGGGACTTGGTTTTCTGACGCGCTTTTTCGCGTTCGTTACGTATTAGCTGCTGTATTGTTGGCATGAGTTACAGCGCGTAATGCTGCTTCTATTCTAACTTTTAACAACAAATCCTGATTATATCTTTTTTTATGATTTTATGTCAATTTTTTTGTTGGTAGTTGGTAGTTGTTTGTGGGTAGTTAGTAGTTGGTAGTTGGTTGTTCCAAGCAACAAACAACAAACAACCATCAACTATTGACTAATAGAAAAAGAATTACCACAACCACAAGTAGTAGTTGCTTGAGGGTTATGGAAGCGAAAACCACCACCCATAAGATCCTCAGAATAATCCACTGTCAAACCATTCACATAATCTAGAGTTTCAGCATCTACGATCACTTGAATGCCATTGCACTCAAAGGTGCGATCGCCGCTTTTGAGCGTTGCATCAAAGGACATATCGTAATACCACCCTGAACAACCTCCGGGTTTAACAGCCAATCTGACTAGAAATTCTGGCTGCTGTTTAGATTTTAATCGTTCAATTTCACTTACGGCTGCTGGACTCAGGTGAATCATGGAATTCTTTCTAAAATTGGAAACTCCATCTTACATTTACATACATACTAAGGCTTGGGGTGGTTTCATACAAACACCAGAAAAATTGATTAGTTTTTTTCTCACTCAGAGATATTTATGTTAACTTAGACGCGTCGCTACTGACCTGAGGGTGAAACGCATAGAGTTTAACAATTTGCTATAGGGATTCAAATTTTTATTCCGTTGTATGAAACCACCCTGCATTTTGCACACTAAAAAGTTTATCAAAAGGGTTACTAACGGACTGTAATTTGTATCACTTCTACGCGACAAGCCTGGTATCAGCAGGACTATACCGCGTGAAGAGGTTAGCAAATTAAGGTTGACACGAGAAGAAAATATATTTTGTTTTTACCTTAAAGCCAACAGAGCGATTCTTGCCAGTAATTGAATCAAGTGCTTGGCTGTCGTAGTTTTAATCTTCTTTTGTACGGGCATAATCGTCTTGAAAGCGAATAATATCATCTTCACCCAAGTATTCGCCGTTTTGTACTTCAATTAATACCAAGGGAATGAC
Source organism: Fischerella sp. (assembly GCA_026419705.1). GTDB lineage: Bacteria > Cyanobacteriota > Cyanobacteriia > Cyanobacteriales > Nostocaceae > PCC9605. The sequence goes on along the minus strand of JANZYY010000006.1, from coordinate 10,281 downwards.
GCCAGGATTCTCCAAGCGATGAGCCGTACATTGAGGTACGTAGGTAGACTGGTTATTGCTTAACAATACTTCTCGATCGCCACAAATCACTCGAGCAGTACCAGATACCACGATCCAGTGTTCGCTGCGATGATGGTGCATTTGCAGGCTAAGGCGGTGTCCAGGCTTAACTTCGATGCGCTTAATTTTATATCCGCGCCCCTCCTCCAAAACTGTAAAAGAACCCCAAGGGCGCAGTTCAGTTGCTGCAACACCTTTGGGGGTAACGGTTGGAGGCAAAGGTAGCGTATGAGTTTGTGTTGTTTCTTGAGTTTGAGCCATAGTTACCTCATTTGGAGACATAACACACCGTTAGTACTCTTAACCATTGATGGAAAAATATGGCGCTATGTTGCAACCGTATAAATTAGCAATTTAGTCCGCCTTTGCCAAACATAGCAAAATCGTAAGCTAGTGTGTAATCGATAACCGTTGTCACTACTATATCTATATCAAGTCTTCATCAACTCAAGTGGTAACTTTTACATAGCTTTAAAAAGGTGGTCAAAAGTCAATAGTCATTGGTCATTTGTCATTGGTTAGTGGTTAGTAGTTAGTAGTTAGTGGTTAGTGGTTAGTTGTTGGTTGTTGGTTGTCTCCCCACTCCCCCACTCTCCCACTCTCCCCATCTCCGTCTCCTCTTTACCGACGGGGTTGCAAGAAAATTCCTATGCCGTTATGAACACGAGCAGCAGTATTAGGAAAACGATCTAGAAGTTGTCCTCCTAAATAAAGACTTGTTGAACTACCACCGTCCAAATTCAAAGCATTCACACATCCCATTTGCTGCATTAATCCTGCGTGTTCTGCCAATGTCGGTCCAGCACCCCCTACACGATTGTGCACAGCAGCAATCATAAGGTTACCTGTTGCGGTTGTGCAGATGGCACTGCGGACAGCTTTTTGGGCAATAAAGGTATCGCTGAACTTTTCGCCTTTGCCATCGAGGACAATTTGGCGATCTAGCACTAGCAATGGTCCTGCTCCCAGAATGTTGGGGTAACTGTTAAATTCAGCAGGATAGGTGGAACTTTCGATCCGAACTGAAGAACCGATAGGCAAGGCTAAGACACTACTGACAGCATGACTGCGTAAGGCGAGTAGATATCCATCCTGAGGAATAGGGATTGGAGTTTGACCTGCTTTACCTCCTAGTAATTGATTGGTAACTTGGTTTTTCTGGACAACAAGGATAATTTCGTTATCGGTTAAGGGATTATAGCTTGCTCCCCACGCAGGGGTGTAACGGGCTATGCCAGTTTGGACGTAACCGCTATTGAGAGAAACAATTGGCAATTTCTGGTTGTTAGGGATAATCAGATTTTCCAGAAGAGTCAGACGACCCATGTGAAATTGTCCAGAATCATTCCAGGCGATCGCACCTCGGTTCAAAATCGGACTTGACAACCACTGACCATCTCGACGAATCGCACCTAAAGGTAATCGATTATTACGGTTAAAATAACCACCATTAATCGCGGCTACCGCTAACTGCTGTTGTGCCGTTTGCATAATTGGAGCAGTTCCCACAAGGGTGTCGGAGTTTGCCAGAATCGGTTTGATTTTGATCCCAACGGTGCGGGGATTCACTTCTAACCAAACAACAGGAAAGCGCTCTTGACCTAGTTGTACAAACTGCTGTCGCCAGTTTAATCCTGGCGCCCAGGTAATCGAACGCTGCACCATCGCATCAGGTCGAACATCAATAATTAGGCGGTTGGGGTTCGGTAAAGTACTCACCAGAGGTGCCAAGCCGATGGGAACTTCTAGACGAATTAACGTTTGGTTGTTGACTACCTCTACTTGTTTAATGAGTGGAGGTGGGGGAAGTGGTGCGGGGGGAGGGGAAGATGGTAAATTATTTTCTCTGTTTACTCCTGTTGTGTCATTTCCTGGAACCATCTGCTTCAATTGGTTTTCTGGAAATGGTAAGGAATTTTCTATTGTCGGTGGTGAAAGTGGTGTATAGCGCTGGACTAAAACTGGATCGGCGATAGCATTGAGGGTAATTGTCCACTCTCTAGTTGTTGGCGAAACAGGCTTGGGAATTGGGTGGTTGGGGTCATCGGGTAGGGGCTGATTATTTTTGACCGGTAACTCTTGGGTAATTTGCCAGGGAGTAGGTCGATCTAAATTGACAACGATGCGCTCTCCAAATGATTGTTTAGCTTGAGTAATATCTGTGAGTTTCGCGTTGGGTGTAGATATTATTAGGGTGTTACCCTGAACTTGCAGCTGCCATGCAGATGTTTTGGCAAATCGAGTAATATCTAGATAGCGATATCCTCCCGCTAATATGCTTGCTAAAGTCAGTGGTTGGGTGAGGGAAGAATACCACTGTATAGGCTGTCGGACGGGGCTGCTACTATTTAGTAAATCTGCTCCAATTAATTGCCTGAGTGCTCCATCACTGATATGAGTTGTTAACTGACCTGCTTGGAGGCTTCGTTGCAACCACGCCCCTGAGAAGATTCGACCATTGAGAGAAATTTGATTACCATAGAATATTACTCCCTTTAAAGGAGGTGCAGGCAGTTTTGGACTTGGCGTTAATATTGGTTTAGGCTCAAGCGGGAATTGGACAACCCTTGCCTTATTCAAAAGTTCTTTCTGAGTGGTTGACGAATGAGGGAGGTTGCTACTGGCGATCGCAAAATCATAATTGGCTGTTAAGCACAGTAATGAAAAAACCACTGGCGATACCAGAACCTTGACAAATCTGCCATTGAACCGCTTTGACAGTGTATTGCCTTCTTGTCGGCAAAAATCTGACACTTCTACCATAAGTGACTAAGTATTGCTAAATACTATCAACTAACGCACAAACTCACTAATTTTCTGAAATATCAAAAAATTATGACCTGAGTTGGGGACGCGAACGTGATAATGTTGTATAAATGGGATTTTTGTCTCTTGCTGAACCCACCAAGCAGGTTTGCCACCAGGAATCTGGCTTTGGGTGCGCTTGTTCGCCCTAATTTATACCAGCTATGACAGCATTCTGAAGCTTAAAAGCTGAATTTAGAAGAGCCATTCTCACTGAATACTTGCTACTAAAGTGAGGTTTGGCTAGCAATTATGAAGTGACAAAAGCGACCAGTAGCAATCTAGAGAATAACTCCAGAAATATAATAATTTTAGGGATCGTCAAATGGGAATATAGTGTAATCCGCTGCTTTTTTCGCCGAATCAGGATAATTTTAGTTTTATAAACTCAATTAAGCTTAGAGTTTTAGCCTTGTTAAGGCAAGCCAAAAGATGCTGCACCCGTATATTAGTTGTGTTTGGGAAAAGGGCATTGAGGGAGTACATAGCTTCGCGATATAAATAGAACACTATTCGAGCAAACTTTCGTTTGCTTGACTCAGCAAAAACACATAGAAAATAACGCATTGATTTTAACACGGGTAGAACAAAAATCAACCCGAAGTTAAAATTTTTTTTCCCTAAATTTCGGTTATTTATGATTTTCTTCATCTGTCCATTTAGAAAATGTTTCTCACAGTTAGCGGCAAATTTTTAAACCAAGATGACAGGGATAGTCTATGAATAAAAAATCGGTGAATCAAGACCAGGAAATGAGATTTACAGATACTTCTTCAGGGCGTACCTATCAAGGACAAAGGTGGTTGGTAGAAGAACGAGATGCTTGTGGTGTAGGTTTTATTGCCCATCGCCAGAATCGTGCTAGTCATGAAATTGTGTCAAAAGCCTTAGCAGCTTTAACTTGTCTGGAACACCGAGGAGGTTGTAGTGCCGATCGAGACTCTGGTGATGGCGCAGGAATCCTGACCGCGATCCCATGGGGTTTGTTCCAAAGAGAATTCGCCGCCCAGGGAATGCAACTCCCTACCGATCGCAACATCGCTGTCGGAATGATATTTTTGCCGCAAAACCCACAAGCAGCACAAAAAGCTAAAGCTACAGTTGAGCAAGTAGCAACTGAAGAAAAATTAACCGTACTGGGTTGGCGAGAAGTGCCAGTACAGCCGAATTTACTGGGAGTGCAAGCCAGAGAAAACCAACCCCAAATTGAACAAGTTTTCGTAGCCTCCCAAGATCGCAGCGGCGACGAACTTGAAAGGCAATTATACATCACCCGTCGCCGAATTGCGAAAGCAATCCACAATCATAATCAAAACTGGTCTGAAGAATTTTACATCTGTTCCCTGTCCAGCCGCACAATTGTTTACAAAGGCATGGTGCGTTCTGCCGTCTTGGGTGACTTTTATCTTGATTTAAAAAACCCAGCTTATCAAAGCGCTTTTGCTGTATATCACCGCCGCTTTAGCACCAATACTATGCCCAAATGGCCTTTGGCTCAACCAATGCGGCTTTTGGGTCACAACGGTGAAATCAATACCTTATTGGGCAATATTAACTGGATGACAGCCAGACAAGCAATTTTGGAACATCCAGTCTGGGGCGTTCGCTTAGAAGAACTTAAGCCATTTGTCCATATTGATAATAGCGATTCTGCTACTTTAGATAACGTTTTGGAGTTACTAGTGCGCTCAGGACGCAGCCCCTTGGAAGCTCTAACGATCATGGTTCCGGAGGCTTACCAAAATCAGCCGGAGTTGCGTAATTATCCTGAGATTGTAGATTTCTATGAATACTACAGCGGTCTGCAAGAAGCATGGGACGGGCCAGCACTTTTGGTATTCAGCGATGGACTAAAAGTTGGTGCAACACTAGACCGCAATGGTTTAAGACCGGCTCGTTACTACATCACAACAGACGATTGCATTATCGTTGCTTCGGAAGCAGGTGTGGCGGAAGTAAACGAAGCTAACATCCTTGAAAAAGGTAGGCTAGGACCGGGCCAAACGATCGCCGTCGACTTAGAAACCTGCGAGGTACTGAAAAACTGGGAAATTAAGCAGCGCGTTGCGAAACGACACCCCTATGGAGAATGGCTGCGACAGTACCGTCAAGAACTCAAGTCCCTGGTCAATAGTCATTTGTCATCAGTCAATGGCAAAGGAAATTTGACAAATGACAAAGGTAACGGACTACAAACAACCAACACCCAACAACCAACAACCACTAAAATCGACAGACAAACTTTGTTGCAGCATCAAGTTGCTTTTGGCTACACCACAGAAGATGTAGAAATGGTGATTCAGCCAATGGCTATAGAAGGTAAAGAGCCGACTTTTTGTATGGGCGATGATATTCCTTTAGCGGTTCTGTCAGAGAAACCCCACTTGCTGTACGACTATTTCAAACAGCGCTTTGCTCAGGTGACGAATCCCGCCATCGATCCTCTACGAGAAAAGTTGGTGATGTCCTTAAAAGTCGAACTGGGTGAGCGGGGTAATTTGTTAGATCCCAAGCCAGAATATGCTCGCAGGCTGAAATTAGAGTCGCCAGTACTGACAGAATTAGAATTAGAGGCAATTAGGCGATCGGATTTTGCCACTGTTGAGTTGTCAACACTGTTTGTTATTGCTAACGGTCCAGAAGGATTAAAGACCGCAGTTAAGTCTTTGCAAGCAAAAGCGGCGGAGGCGGTGCGCTCAGGCGCGAAAATTTTAATTTTGAGCGACAAGATCCCTCCTTCGTCTCCCTTAACAAGAGGAGTTGGGGGGATCAGTTCCGAATACTCCTATATTCCTCCCCTGTTGGCTGTAGGCGCGGTACACCATCACCTCATCGATGAGGGACTGCGGATGAAAGCGTCCTTAGTAGTCAATACGGCTCAATGCTGGAGTACCCATCACTTTGCTTGTTTAATTGGCTACGGTGCTGGCGCAGTTTGCCCGTATATGGCTTTCGATACAGTGCGTGATTGGTGGGCAGATCCCAAGACACAACAATTTATGGAGCGGGGTAAAATTGCTACCCTGACTCTAGAGCAAGCTATAGGCAACTATCGTCGAGCGGTAGAAGCTGGTTTGCTAAAAATTCTCTCGAAAATGGGGATTTCGCTACTCTCCAGCTATCAAGCTGCACAAATCTTTGAAGCTATTGGCATCGGTGGGGATTTGCTAGAACTAGCATTTAAGGGTACGACCTCCCGCATCGGTGGTCTGAGTGTCAGCGATTTGGCGCAAGAAGTTTTGTCTTTCCACAGCAAGGCTTTCCCAGAACTGACAACCAAGAAGTTAGAAAACCTTGGCTTTGTCCAGTATCGTCCCGGTGGCGAATACCACATGAATAGTCCCGAACTAGCGAAAGCGCTGCATAAGGCTTTAGACGGCAAGAATTACGACCACTACGAAGTGTACAAGAAGTACCTGCAAGATAGACCTTTGACAGCGTTGCGGGATTTACTCGACTTCCAAAGCGATCGCGCTCCCATTCCGATTGAGGAAGTAGAACCGGTGAGCGAAATCGTCAAGCGCTTTTGTACCGGTGGTATGTCTTTGGGGGCGTTATCGCGGGAAGCACATGAAACTTTGGCGATCGCCATGAACCGCATTGGCGGTAAATCTAACTCTGGGGAAGGCGGCGAAGATCCAATACGTTTTACAGTACTGGATGATGTAGACTCCTCTGGTTACTCACCTACTCTCCCTCATCTGAAAGGATTGCGAAACGGCGATACCGCTTCCAGCGCAATCAAACAAGTCGCCTCCGGACGCTTTGGCGTGACGCCAGAGTACCTGATCAGTGCCAAACAAATTGAAATCAAAATTGCCCAAGGCGCGAAACCAGGAGAAGGCGGACAACTACCAGGGAAAAAGGTCAGCCCTTACATTGCCATGCTACGGCGCTCCAAGCCTGGAGTGACGTTAATTTCGCCACCACCGCACCACGATATCTATTCGATTGAAGACTTAGCCCAGTTGATTTTTGACTTGCATCAAATCAACCCGCAAGCACAAGTGTCGGTGAAGCTAGTTGCAGAAATCGGTATCGGTACGATCGCTGCGGGTGTGGCTAAGGCTAACGCTGATATCATCCAGATTTCCGGTCACGATGGCGGCACGGGAGCATCACCTCTAAGTTCTATTAAGCACGCAGGTTCTCCGTGGGAACTCGGATTAACGGAAGTGCATCGCGTTCTCATGGAAAACAGCCTGCGCGATCGCGTCATTTTGCGCGTCGATGGTGGAATTAAGAGTGGCTGGGATGTGCTGATGGGCGCATTGATGGGAGCAGAAGAATTTGGTTTCGGTTCGATCGCCATGATTGCTGAAGGCTGTATCATGGCGCGGATCTGTCACACCAATAACTGTCCTGTAGGTGTTGCGTCTCAAAAAGAAGAACTGCGGAAACGGTTTACGGGTATGCCAGAACACGTAGTTAACTTCTTCTACTTTATTGCTGAAGAAGTACGTAGTTTGCTGGCGCGACTCGGTTATCGTTCATTGTCAGAAGTGGTTGGACGGGCTGATTTGTTGAAAGCCCGTCAAGATGTAAGAATCACCAAAACTAATGCCTTGAACCTCGATTGTATACTCCAGCTACCAAATACTAAAGAAAATCGTAGTTGGTTGGTGCATGAAGAAGTTCACAGCAACGGTGCGGTGTTGGATGACCAATTACTTGGCGATCCTGACATTCAAGCAGCGATCGCCAACCATTCTGTGGTGACTAAGACAGTGGCTGTGGTCAACACCGATCGGACTGTGGGCGCACGTCTAGCAGGGGCGATCGCATCCCAATATGGTGACAATGGCTTTGCAGGGCAAATTAACCTTAACTTCCAAGGAAGTGTAGGACAAAGCTTTGGTGCTTTCAACCTGCCTGGTATGATTCTCACCTTAGAAGGAGAAGCCAACGACTACGTCGGTAAGGGAATGAACGGTGGTGAAATTATTATTAAACCACCTGCAAATGCTACCTACGACCCTGCACAAAATGTGATTATTGGCAATACCTGCCTTTACGGTGCAACTGGTGGAATGTTATTTGCCAACGGTTTAGCTGGTGAACGCTTTGCTGTACGAAATTCCAATGGTACGGCTGTAATCGAGGGAGCAGGAGACCACTGCTGTGAATACATGACTGGTGGCGTGATTGTCGTCTTGGGTAAAGTCGGACGTAATGTTGGTGCTGGGATGACTGGTGGATTAGCGTACTTCTTGGATGAAGACGGTACTTTCCCTGAGTTAGTCAACCAGGAAATTGTGAAAATTCAACGAGTGATAACAGCTGCTGGTGAAAAGCAACTCAAGGATTTAATTGCAACTCACGCCGATCGCACTAATTCGGCGAAGGCGAGGATGATTCTGGACAACTGGCAAGAATTTTTGCCTAAGTTTTGGCAGTTAGTTCCGCCTTCTGAAGCTGATGCGCCAGAAGCTAATCCTCAGCAAGAAAAACAGTTAAGTACGGTTTAGTCATTGGTCAATAGTCATTGGTCATTGGTTATTAGCTAATGACTAATGACTAATGACTATTAAGAAAAGAGGACTGGCAAAAGTGAATTTTTGATATACGACCACAGATAGACAATAAATAAAAGTTTTTCCTCTGCTTCCTCCCTCTTGTAGGGGGGAATAAGGAGGATGCACACACATATTGTTTGTGTTGAGCTGTGTTTATTTATGGTCGAAAATAAGCGATTGCTGGGCTTGTAGAAGAAATTTATTGGGCAATACCGTTCGGTATGTAGATAAGCGTACGCCGCAGGCGTTCCCGTAGGGTAATTTCACGTCTCTACAGAGTCTTCTTTTTTTCAAATTAACCCTTTCCCTTTACCCTTTTCCCTTTCCCCATTCTTCTAAGTGCCAAATACTTGCGGCCAAGTTGTGACTAGGAAAACTATAACTGCGGCGATCGCTAATAATCCCTGAATTAAGTTACCGACTACGGTACCGACTACAATTCCTATACCTGCTTTCACAGCCAGGACTAAGTTTCTCCGGTACAAGAATTCACCAATAATTGCTCCTAACAGAGGTCCGATTAGCATTCCTAATAAGGGTCCTCCTACAGGTAAAGCTGGCAATAATCCTAAAAATCCCGCAATTAAACCGACAATTGCTCCTATTTGCCCCCAGTTGCTAGCACCTGCTTTTTTTGCACCCCAGTAAGCAGCTAGCCAGTCTACTGCAATACTAAGGATTAAAACTACACCTGTAACAATTAACGGCGTACTCACAGCAGCAAAGGAACCCTTTACAAATCCCCAGATAATAATAGCAATTAAAATTAAGCTAGCACCCGGGATAGTAGGAACTACAGAGCCGATCGTGCCTACAATCATTAAGGCAAGCAGTAATAAATAAATAATTTGCATGAGTTTTAGTTGGTAATTGGTAATTGGTAATCAGTAATTGGTAATCGGTAATTTTCTCTCCTATTACTCATTACCCATTACCTCACCGAGAGTAACAGCTAATTTATCAGCAATTCCAGCAATCCAGTTTTCATCTTGTTTGGTATAACTGCGAGGAGCATTTGCCCCTAAAATTAAAACCCCTTCTTTGCCTATAGGTTGACAAATTATTCCTTGAGTATTTTCTGGTAAATAATCGAATTCAATTTTTCCTGGATAGACTTTTAAATTCACCAAATAAACGGGCTTTTGTGTTTCTAGTACCCGCTTTAAAATTGGTCCGACTTTCACCTCTGATTTTCTACTTAAAATGCCACGTCGCAACAATACTTGACCTTGATAAAAAACAACTAGCGATCGCGTTACTGTATTAGTTAATAATAAATGAGATGCCCAAGCTAGTTCTATTTTGATTCTCTCTGGCAAATCTGGAGCAAGTACAAAACCTTCTTCTCCAATTAGTTCTACTGCATCAGGCGGTTGGGGTTGTACCTGCTGCCAAAGCAAGCCTGTCAAAATTAACACCCCACTTAAAATCACACCCAGAACATCTGCACGGGCTTGAGAGCCTGTTATATCCGGTGTTAGTAACCGATTAATCAATAACAGTACAGCGCCTAACCCACCCACAACAATAGGTAAACGCCGCAAAATCCGATTCGGATCAGATTTAGCCATGTTTCTACAGTACTGACTTAGGAGTTAGGAATTCTGAGCTTGATTTTCACCCCATCTCCCTATCTCCCCATCTCCCCATTTTTATTACTCCTCCCCTGGTTCAATTATCCGTTGAAAAAGATAGCCTGTTCCTCTGGCTGTAAGAATTAACTCTGGGTTGCTGGGATCGTCCTCCAGCTTCGCCCGCAGGCGCGAAATATGGACATCTACCACACGAGTATCCACATGGCGTTCTGGTGTGTATCCCCATACTTCCTGCAATATTTCCGAGCGGGAAAAAGCTTCTCCAGAGCGACTTACCAATAACTCTAGCAAGCTAAATTCCATAC
>JANZYY010000070.1:5662-13955 GCA_026419705.1 Fischerella sp. | reverse complement strand
TTTACCACTAACCACTAACCAATGTACAGACGTGCTATGGCACGTCTGGTACAACCACTAACCACCAAACACCAATTACCAACCAACAACTAACACAAGCGCATCCTGCCCTAATAGAGTTATGATATCTGCCATATCAATTAAGAACGCCCCTTTGAGCCGATCTCCTGACTGAAAGTTCGGGGGATTTGGCGGGCATAGGGAATTGGGCATAGGGAATTGGGCATTGGGCATTGTATTTTTTCCCATGCCCATCATGCCCCATGTTCCCCAAGACGGCGGACGGCGGTTACTCCCGCCCTTTGAAGGAGCGTTCGGAACCGCCGTCTTTTTGTGAGGAGTTATTTGCCAGTGTCATGTTTATTCTTAAAAGGCAGGATGTGGAAATATCGACTATTGGGCACCCAAAACGAGATCAGCAAGTACCAATACTGCATTATCAAGGGCAGACCTTTAGATTAATTAGCGTCTTCAAAGCCAGTCAAGAAGAAGAAGCCAAAGCCTTGTGGAGAGAATTGACTGATAACAAAGGCAAAGCCTGTGTTTTATTGGAAGAAGCTGAACGTTTTAGTGTTTGGGGTAAAATCCGTTTAGAGCAACTGAGTGGCGACACGGATAGCCATAGCAAAATTAGTGTTTTTACTCGAGCTAGTATTTTGCTGCTGCAAGCTGTGTATATGGATATAGAAGACTTTTTCGGTGCTAGGCAAGCCGCATTATTTCAGAAAGAAATTGCGGAGATATTGCAGCAGTGGCAATTTCCCCAAGTATCTTCACCAGAGGAAGTCAAATTCTTGCTAGATATGAACCCGCTGACTGTACCGGTGCCTAATTGGCAAGAACATCATGTGATGACGCTCTTGCAAGACCTGCATCGGTTGGGAAAAGCCTATTTTGGCAATACTAATTTTGCCCATCCTGTGGCTGATAAATTACGAGATATGCCCGAAGGAGAGCGATCGCTATTCATCAATTGGCTAAATCAGTCTCCACTGAGTAAACTGTGGCATTAGCATTGATCGGTGTTTGTTGACGTTGGAGTCGATTTTATCGAGCAATTAAATTGGCTAAAATCCTATTAATCAACTGCTTTACAGAGATTCCACGTTTCAAAAATCTTGCAGAAATGCACTGTCGCAGTCAGGTATTATGAGTAGCATTTACAACAAAAATCAAGGCTCAAAATCTTTCTTCACTACTGGAAACATCATTTTTGCTAGCATCGGTTGGGGTGTATTAGCACTTTTATACTTTTTGTTATTTAGTGCGAAAGTCCCAACCAGCCCAGATTGTATAGCTAAATTGGGTGCAAAAGCTCTGGAAACAGATTGCTTAAGGCGTGCTGATTGGTATGTTCTCGGTACAAATGTTTTTGAAGCGCTAGCTTACCTAGCTGCTAGTATCTTGTGTTTGAGGAATTGGCGGAGTCAGCAAATAGTTAACGGTCGTAAAGTATGGCTGGCAATTGGTATTGGTATGTTTTCTTATTTTTTGGGAGGAATATTTTTTGGGTATACGGAAATAGTCCTACAAGAAGAACCTTTCCCTTCATTAGGTGATGTATTTTTTGTAATAACATATCTATTGCTGGGCTTAGGCATGGCTTTAGCAGTGGCTTCTAGGCGACTGAATTTGGAACCTTCACAATGGATAATAGTATTAGCGATAGGAGCTTTCGGTAGTGCGTTGGCATGGTTAATTTCCAATCAACCGCAAGCAGCACTCGAAGCCCAATATCCTCCTGGATTGGAATTGGTTGCTTCTGCGCTGAATTGGTTTTATATCATCGGCGACGTATTGCTGTTAATTATCGCTACTACCCTACTACTAGCTTTTTGGGGCGGACGAGTTTCTCTTTCTTGGCGTATGATTGCAGCTGCGGCATTTTCGCTCTACATTGCAGATATGTGGTATAAATACGCCACGAATTCAATTCCAAATTATCAAAGTGGAGAGATACTAGAAGTGTTCTGGGTGTGGAGTGGAGTGTTATTTGGTATGGGTGCTGTCTTGGAATATGACGCATCATTAAAACATTCCCGGCGAGAACGGGTCAGAAAACGTACTTAGAAAAATTGTGGTTTGGTGTTTGCCGTGAGAAAACTAACAGAATCTGATAAGCAAGAAATCCTAAAGTTATATCGTCACACTGCTGAAACGACTTCTACTTTGGCAGAACGCTATGACGTAAGTAACTCAACAATTAGCCGTTTACTTAAAAGTACATTAGCAGAAGACGAGTACGAGTATCTCGTTTCTTTAAAGCGGGCTGCCAGAACTCCAGAAGGAAGAGCACAGGTAAGCTATGAAAACCCACCTGCATTTATCCAACAAAAGTTAGAACCTAAAAAGGAGCCACGAAAGGAGGAAGTTCTAAAAGAACAACCCACTCCTGTTGCTGTGACTGAAGAGCAAGCTTCCCATCGCCGAAGAGTGCGGCGGCGCTCATCGGCTCCATCGGAACCAACGCCACCAGTAGCTGAGCAATTGGAGCTTTTACCTCAAATTCAAGAAGTGACAAATATTCCCAGTCCGCTTGTTGAAGATACTCGTGCGGATGCCAAAGTCATAGCGGAAATGTTGGGAGAAGAGTTGTTAGATGAGTCGGAGGAGTTGGAGGATTTAGATGAAGACCTCGACGAAGAAGACTTTGAGGATGAAGATTTCGAGGAGGAAGAAGACTTTGTAGAAGCACCACGCCTAGTGACAAGAGCTAGAACTGGTGATGCTTTTGTGCGAGTCTTGCCACTCTCGGCGGCTAGTCTACCCAGAACTTGCTATTTGGTGATCGATCGCTCCTCGGAATTAATCACCAGACCACTTAGGGATTTTGGCGATTTAGGACATATCCCCAGTCTGGAAACTCAGGAAAGAACTCTGCCAGTGTTTGATAATCATCGCGTGGCAAAGCGCTTTTCTACCAAACGCGATCGCGTGGTCAAAATTCCCGATAGCAGGATGCTGCAAAAGGCTCGTTATCACCTAGAAGCTAAGGGTATTACCCGACTGTTGATCGATGGTCAGGTCTATTCTCTGTCTACGGTATAGTCATTAGTCAAGAGTCAAGAGTTGGTGGTTGTTGGTTGGTAGTTGATTGTTGGATGTTCCAAACAACAAACAACAAACAACAAACAACAAACGACTAATGACAAAGGACTTTTGACAAATCCAAAATTTGAGCAAATTTATGGATAACTCAACTGGCTACGGTATAGTTTTGGTGACTGCTGCCTCCTCGGAGGAGGCAGAAGCGATCGCATCTGTGCTCGTAGAAGCTAAACTTGCTGCTTGCGTAAATTTTTTCCCGATCCAGTCTGTTTATACCTGGCAAGGAAAAGTACAAAAAGAGCAAGAATGGCAGCTATTCATCAAAACTGACTTGAGCCAATTTTCTAGTTTAGAAGCCAAAATTCGCGACATTCACTCTTACCAAGTTCCAGAAATTATTGCTCTGCCTATTGTTGCAGGTTCTCATCCCTATTTGCAGTGGATTTCGGAACAAGTGAGTCATTAGTCATTGGTTGTTGGTTATTAGTAATTCATCATTGGTGGTTGATCGACACGTAGACAACCGTTGTTTCCACACTGAGATCTTGCACTTAGCAGGATAAATACTGAATTTGTAAACTAGAGGTACAAAGTATCACACTATTATTAATTAGATAAATACTGTATATAATGTGATTTAATATGCTAATTGATACCTAAAAGACCTAAGTATCTTAGCGAATAATTTTGACTAATCCTCCCTAATCGCGATTATCATTTTCATTAGCAACTAGGTTGCTTTTAAATACAGTGATAAATACAATGACAGTAGCTCTTCTTGCTTAAAGTGACTAAAACATGAGAAAAAAGGGCGTATTAACTGAATTTCTGAGCAAGAACAATGAAATATCTTCTTGCTCACGCCCAAGAGCTAGTTTACACCTTAGAATCATTCATGCCTTCTGCAATCATTGACTAAACGTTTTCGAGTGATGGTTTTAGCCGATACTGCTTTTGGCAGTGCTGATTTTATTTACAGTGTCCGCGCTCTCAAATATCATGCTGTATTTCCTAGCCTTCAGCCTCTTTGTCACCCCTTCAGGCCCGCTCCATCAACTGGCGATCGCCTTTCACCTCAACTAAAATGTCACCCGTCTGCGTTGTCCAAATCAGTCTTACTGACAACATTCTGATGCTTTTATAACCAGCACGGATACAGCAAGTGTCCTGCCTCAGAAAAACCAGAGTCCCCATCCGCGCGATCGCGCATTCTAAAACCACTCCGCATTCACTACCATGAGAAGGCAGAAGTACGAAGGCATCTATGCTGAAGAGAACCCCATAAATAAATTTAGGGGTTTCTAACAATGACGCATTGTATCTCGTCGCACTCTCCGCTCGCTCCAAATATTATGATCTTCTCCACAAATAAATTCGCTTTCTTGAAACCTTTCGGGCAGATTAGCAATTACAAATACAGACAGTGTAGAGACGCGAAATTACCCTGCGGCGTACGCGTCTCTACAAAATTTATATGTATCGTGATTAACGTGAAATAGTATAAGGAGCACTCACAAGACAGGAGCGTTTTCACCTCTGGGCTTGTTGAACAGAAAACCATATTCACCACACTTCGAGCGGCATGGTCTAATAGATAAAGTCGAGCCAAGAATCAATTTAATTGGATACTCGACAGCAACCTGTTATGAAAAATTTCTTCACATTGTCAACAGTTTTTTCTAGCGTAATTGTCACAGGTTTACTGTTTGTTGTTCAACAGCTAGGAGTGCTAGAACCTCTAGAACTAAAGCTTTTCGACCAGATGATGCAAATGCGAGCAGATTCTGGTTCAGATTCACGCCTGTTGATTGTTGCAGTCACTGAAGATGACATCAAAAAATGGAAATCGCCCACTTCAGACCGTTTATCTGGGGAAGTTCTCGACAACCTCTTGGGCAAACTTGAGCAATATCAACCGCGAGCAATTGGTCTTGACATTTTTCGTGACTTGCCAATTGAACCTGGTCACAACAAGTTATTGAAACGCTTACAACAGAGCGATATTATTATTCCAATTTGCAAACATTCCAGTGATAATCAGTCTGGAGTATCTCCTCCTGAAGGAGTGGAGCCATCAAGAGTTGGATTTAGCGATGTTGTAGAAGATTCTGATGGCACAATACGTCGCAATCTACTGTTATTTACCCCAACAGCGAATGACAATTGTGCAGCAGAATATTCCTTAAGTTTACAACTAGCACTAAAATATTTGGAAACTGGAGGCATCCAACCGCAATTTACTGACAAGCAAGAGTTGCAACTTCGCAATACTGTATTTAAACGTTTAGAAAGTAATTCTGGTGGTTATCAAAACATAGATACTGGTGGCTACCAAATTCTCCTAAACTACCGTTCTTCTCAGGTAGCTGAAAAAGTTACTCTGACAGATGTGCTATCCGATAAAGTTAATCGTGATTTAGTCAAAGACCGCATCATCTTGATTGGTTCAACCGCACCCAGTTTGAAGGATATTTTAAATACACCCTATAGCACTGGCAAGTCAGACACATCCGGGAGAATGGCGGGAGTGGAGATTCATGCCCAAAGTGTCAGTCAAATTCTCAGCGCTGTTCTTGATAATAACAAACAAACTCTATTTTGGTTTTTGCCTGAATGGGGTGAAGTGGTTTGGGTATTGGTATGGAGTTTAGCAGGAGGTATAATTGCATCACGCATTCAGCATCCTCTACGTCTAGCAATTATTAGTGGGGCAGGTCTGGCAGTATTATTTGCTGGTAACTTTTTTATCTTTACCAACGCAGGATGGATTCCTGTAGTTTCGCCAGCACTAGGGTTGGTGTTAGCAGCTGGTAGCGTTCTTGCTTACAGCGTATATCAGAGTAAGCAAGAGAAAGAAAAAATAGCACAACAGGTTCACCAGCAAGAAGAAGCCATGATCCAACTGCAAGCAATTCTACGCCAGAGGGGTAATTACTCAAGTCCAACAATACCGGATCAAATTCCCTCCAACACGCATCTGCTGAACGGACGCTACAAAATTATCGAATCTCTAGGTCGTGGAGGATTTAGTCATACTTACTTAGCTCAAGATACTCAGCGTCCTAGTCATCCTCTATGTGTGGTCAAGCAATTACGACCCGCTCATCAAGAAGAAGCTTTTTTAAGTGTTGCTAGACGACTCTTCCAAACTGAAGCAGAAATTTTAGAAATTTTGGGTAAGCATGAACATATCCCTCAATTATTGGCTTATTTTGAACAAAATCAACAATTTTATTTAGTTCAAGAATTTATCAAAGGGCATTCCCTAGAAAAAGAGATTACTCCTAATAAAAAGTTTGCAGAAGCTGATGTTGTATCTCTACTCAAAGAGGTTTTGCAGATACTTATTTTTGTTCACGGTTATAACGTCATCCATCGAGATATCAAACCTAGCAATTTAATCAGGCGGGAAAGTGATGGGCACATTGTTTTAATTGATTTTGGTGCGGTCAAGCAGATTCAAACTCAGCCACAAAATAATACGATCGCCATTGGTACTCGTGGTTATATGCCTCCCGAACAAATGAGCGGACAACCGAGACTAAACAGCGATATATATGCGTTGGGAATACTGGCTATTCAAGCCTTAACAGGGACAGATCCTAAAACGTTCCAAAGAGACTCAAATACTTTAAGAGTGGTTATACCTGTGCAAGATGGTACCTTGCAGAATTGGTACAATTTAGCAGAAATCAGTGACAAATTTGCTGCCGTATTGGATAGAATGGTGAACGAAAACTGCAATTCAAGATATCAGTCGGCTAAAGAAGTATTACATAGTTTAGAGGATGTTTGAGAAGTAGAGACGCGAAATTACCCTGCTCGAACGCCTGCGGCGTACGCGTCTCTACAAAATTTATATGTATCGTGATTAACGTGAAACAGTATAAATACTTAATTCAGTGCCCGATTCCCAATCCCCGATCCCCATTTTCAGGAAAGGTTTAACGAACACGGCATGACTGGGAAGAAGCAGCCAATGTTTCGGTATTAGTATTGGGTGTCTGGGAAACTAATGTCACTTCACCCTAATACTTACATCCCCTGCATTTTTTGGTTCTGCGGGTTGATTCTCTGATGTTTCACGAATACTAGTTAATAGTTGAGCTCCATCTTTGAGTGATAGACTTGCTGCATTAATATTAATATTTCCACCTTTGCCCACACCTCCTGCTTCCACCGAGCTGAAAATTGTAGTTTGCCCACCTAAAAGGGAAACAGCATCTTTCACAGTTACAGTTACATTCCCTGCATTTCCTCGTCCAAGAGTCGAGGTTACAAGTCGAGCACCATCTCGTAATGAGAATGAACCAGAATCTATGAAAATATTACCGCCATTGCCTTTTGAATCTTCACGCACAAGATTGCGAATCCCACTCTCGGAGTCAGCAACTTTGATTTCTCCTGTAGCATTAAGGGTAATATCCCCTGCGACAGTTTCAGGTATTCCTAAACCTTGACCAATACCAGCAGAAAGCTCACTTCCTTCTAATATCTCTAAATTTCGGGCATTAATTGCAATATCACCTCCACCAGCAGCTTGCACATATACCCTAGCTCGATCGCTCAGAGATATATCTGCACGAGTCACGTTTTCAGGAAATCCCAACCTTAAATTATCTCCATCTACGAAAAGATTGATATTTCCAGGTGCTGCTAATCCTCCTAACTCAACTCTTCCACTGTAGGCTCTTAATGCACCACCATCCATCAGGATATTGCCGCCTACAAGCAACAGACTTTTACCATCACCAACACGTAAACCAAACGCATCTCCACCTGATGGATTTCTTCCTGCTGGTGCTACTGAGTTATTTTGAATTGTCGCGTTTTGATTAATTTGATTAAACAAAAAAACTGAAGGATTAACCGTCAATAACGGCGAAGGCGCTTGTGGACTAGAAGCGCTAAAAAATCCATTCTGACCAAACCCAATCGCATTCGCAGTCGTCGCAACAAACGAACCCGCAACATCTAACCTTGCATTCTGCCCAAAAATAATGCCATTGGGATTAATTAAAAATAAATTTGCGTTACCATTTACACCTAATATTCCGAATATTCTCGATGAGTTTTGACCCGTGACGCGACTAAAGATATTTTCAATCCCCGCTGGATTTGCAAAGTAAACTCGCTCTCCATCCCCAACGTTAAATTCCGAAAAACTTTGGAATAAATTTACACCTCTAATCGCCCCACCTTCAATCAACTGTCCTGGCAATCCACCCAGGTTAGGATCGTTTGT
>JANZYY010000070.1:0-5652 GCA_026419705.1 Fischerella sp. | reverse complement strand
TCACTTCACCCCGCTTCACCAGCTCGTCGACGACATGCTCCACCTTCTCCTTTGAATAGGCAAACAGTCCCAGACCGAAGTTCAAGGACTTTTCCAGAAAACTTGCCATAGTTTTTGATTCATGTCTGTATTTTCTCCTATAAATTTTGTTTAAAGAAAATGGCTATCAATTTTCGATTAATGGTTTTCAATAATACAATTTAGTAGAGATTTGCAGTGTGTTGGGCTAAAGTCCATAACGCACCCTTGTATCTTAGTGTCTTAGTGTCTTAGTGTTTCAAAAATGATCTTTTCACCACAAAGACACCAAGACACCAAGAAAAACTTATCTTCGAGACTTACATCTTGACAGGGCTACCCTACACCCTTACACCCCTATTTCTTGACCAATAACTTTATTGCCAGTTACCAACTAAAATGTAGGGTGCCCAAAAGTAGGGATGTCTGTGATTTTTCAAGAGGTTTACTTGAGCCTGACGCAAAGCTTCTGCTTTAGGCATTTTTTTATTAACTAAATTGTTGTAAAACTCAGTCATTGCCATCGCAGTCGTGTCATCGGTGACACTCCAAAGAGTTGCTAATGTACTACGCGCTCCAGATTGTATGGCAACTCCTGCTATTCCTAAAGCAGCTCGGTTGTCTCCTTTAGCTGTTTGACAAGCACTCAAAACGAGGAGATCAATTGCTTGTTGTTGGTTTGTCTCCCTCGTTCTCAGTACAGATTTCAACTCATTAACATTTACTTCACCGTTCCAAGTGAGAATAAATGTATTTTCTGCCTGGGAACTAAATTGACCATGAGTTGCTAGGTGTATTACAGGTGCATTAGAAGACTTAACCGCCTTTGTGATTGTTGTTCTGGTAAATAGATTATTAAGTAGTGTTTGTCTAGTAGGGATTTTCACTTTTTTTGCGATTTGATTCACTTCTTCTGTGACATTAGGTAAAGCATTAAATCTTCCCGGATATTTTTGTTCAACCTCTTTAGGTACTTCGCTCAGTCCAGCAACAACTGCTCGTTTTTCTAATCTTTCTGCGGTCAGAGGAGTGATGGTTGGTAATAATTGCAAACCTGGTGTAAGAGCAAGATTGTATTCTTTTTCAATCAGAAATTGTTTTCCATCATAAAGCGCAGCCATTGGAATATTTCGTAGTGCCCCATCTAAAATAAACACCAGGTTTGTGCCTTTTTTTAAATCAGAATCTAAGGTTTTTTGAACTAACCATTGATATAAATTCTGTAAATCGGGTAAAAATTCCCCACTGTTTCGATTTGACAGTTTTTGGCTAAGTTCTTCAATGGTTTGTTCCAGTTTATCTGAGGTAATAAAATTACCAGATTCATCTTTGGGAAAATCAAATGTGTAACGACGCTTGGTTCCATTAGGAAGGGAAGCAATAACTGCCAAGCGGTCAGGCAATATTAAGGGATAAATAAAAACTGTGTTGTTATTCTTATCAATCTCGCCAAGCTGAACAGGTTTAGCATCTACACAAGCTCTGCGGAAAAAATTATCTAGTTCTGCTACTTGCAGTGAGTCAATCACTTCTGTAGCTACCCTAATATTTTCTTCATTAGAGTTTCCTTCTAAAAGAAAACTCACATATTCTCGATATACAGGTTCTACTTCATCTCGAAAAGAAAATTGCACGTCACGGTTAACGGCGGCTAAATCATTCCGCAGAGACTTGAGGTGATTGATTGCCTGTTTATAGGAAGCTTTGGCTTCTTCTTTATCACCTCTATTTCTCAGAATACGGCCTAATTGCCATCGCCAACGATAGGCAATATCAGAGGCGGAAATTCCTTCGGCAAGTTTCACGGCTTGCTCTGTCAGGTTTTGAGCTTCAGACCATTGTTGGGTTTGCTCGTACAAGTTGCCGAGAGTACCTAAGGTGTGGGAGTAGGCGCGGTTATCTTGTAATTGTTGAGCTTGGTTAACGCTGACTTTAACTATCTCAGCAATTTCTCGCCAAGAAATATTACTAGTATTGTTCTTTTGTTTTAGTTTAATCAGACTCTGGGCAAAGTTAATATGAGCGTCAATACTGCTACGACTGGGTGGGATGGTAGCAATTCGAGATTGAATTTGGGGTAACAATCTCTGATAGATATCTGATAAATTATTTTGGGTTTCTTGTGATATTTTTTGAACTTGTTCTGACAATTCTTTTTTCTCTAGTTCTGACAATTTGTTTTGATCTGCTGCTGCTAATTTCAATTCTGTTTTGCGCTGTTGGTCTAATAATTTGTCTACTCTTAGACGCAAAAGCCGCAGTTCATTGAGTTGTGATTCTAGTTGAGTCAGGGGCTTTGCAGAAGTGGTTGCTGCTTGACGATAATAATTTAAAGACTTTTGAATATATCCCTTAATTTTATCTTCTTCGGTTTCATTATTGGCTAAAGCTTGGGCTGTGTTGCCTAAACTTAGCTGAATTTCTGCAACCATTTCTTGCGATCGCTGTTTTTGAGCGACGATCAAACTTTTGAGCAAAACTTGCTGTGACTTGCCTAAATTTCCCACCACTCGCAGGGTATTACCGAGACTCAGCAATCGAGTTGCTTTAATGATAGAGTCAGATTGCTTGTCTGCACTCTGTTCTACAGCATCTAGAGTATTGTTGGCACGACGGTAAAGTCCTAATGCCTGGAGTGCCTGAGCTTGGTTAATCTGGCTACCAACGATACCCGCTTCATCGCCAATTTGCTTATAGATTACCGTCGCTTCTTCCCAACTTTTCAGTGCTTGTTCTGCTTGTCCTTGTGCTAATTGCAACTTGCCTTTAGTATTCAAAGCTTGAGCGCGGATGGATAAATACTCTTTGTTACCATTTTTGTTGTGTAATAGTGCCAAGCTGTTGTTAATCGCTTTTTCAGCATTAGCTAATTCTCCTAACTGTTGGTGAGCCAAAGAAAGATAGTTTAGTGCCAAAGCTTGGTTCAGACCATCTCCAGATGCTTGCAATGCCTGAGATGCTTGTTTTAAAACCTTGACAGCATCAGCAAATTTTTCTGTTTGATAAAGTTGCAAGCCTTGTTGCAAGAGTTCCTTGGTATCAGTTCGCGATCGCTCAGCGCGCCCTACGCCCCAACCAAGCTCGGCTTGGTCGCCCCAAATCTCCGATTTGGGGAGGGGGTTTCTGGAGGAAACCCCCTGGGCGTGTACGGGCGATCGCACAACTGCTGGTACAGTCATTTGAGAAACTGGTTGAGCAGCCAAGGGCAGGGGAGTCATGATTTGAGATAATGTCGCTAAAGTCAGAATCACAGACATAATTCCTCACTTAGAAAGGTTGGGTATAAATAATAGAGAAGTAAAGTCCGTTCTCTTGCCAAGAATCTTTTCGATCGGACGAGACAGAGACAAGAGGAATACCCCAATCAAAACGAGCACTCAGGCGATCGCCCTGTTGCCATAACAGACCAAATCCTGTTGAGACAAGAGTCTGCTCCTCAAGGGGTGTTCTACCAGCACTCTCGCTATTCCAGGCAGTGCCAAAATCAACAAATGGGGTAATCTGAAGTACGCTCTGAATCTGCGGTATGCGTAAAATTGGATACCGTAACTCTACGGAAGCCAAAAAACCATTATCAGCTAAAAGCAAATCTTGACGATAACCCCGTACTGTTGCTTGTCCACCGATACCAATTTGTTCTGAAGGTAGTAAGGCTCTATCTGCTAATTGAAGATCCCCACGTACAAGTAATAAGGTTTCTGGAGCTAAAAGTCTTACCCATTGTGCTTGTCCGCGCCAAGCGAAAAATTCACTATCGGGTGCATTATCGTTAATCGTGGCATCGAAGACATTAACACCGATGCTAAATTGCGATCGCGCTGCAATGACTTGTCTGTTACTGCGCTGTGTCCAGTCTTGAAAAAACCGCACTGCGGATACTTTAGTCTTGCCATCTTCTGCACCCGGCGAAGGATAAGGAATTCGCCTTCCCACCAAAGCTTCTAAGTAACCAATATCACTGTCCCGACGATTAGCAGTGATTCCCAGTGCAAATTCCTGAGTTGGGGTTTGCAGTATAGGCTGACGAAAGCTAATTCCATATTCTTGGGAATTCCCTTCGATATCTAAAATATCAAAGGGTTCTTCAATAACTTCTGTGGATGAAGTGTTGTAGTTAAATTGCAAAGTGCCATTACGGGGATTCACTGGCAAAGTATAGCTAAAATCCCAACTGTCACTGCCATCGGTATTAGCATAAGAAATGCTTAAACCATCTCCCAGTCCCAGTAAATTCGCTTCGTTAAGTTGGATTTGGCGCTGAAAGCTGCCGATAGTGGGTGCCCGATTGTTGTCTAGCTTAGCTTGGACAGAACGGGTTTTTGCCTCTGTAACCTTCACCTCTAAAATACTAGTGCCAGGACGAGTTCCAGCACCCAACTCCGCAGAGATATTTTTAATGAGTGGATTTAGCTGTAATAGTTGCAGTGCTTCCACCAATTTATTTTGATTTAAGGGTTTGCCTGTAGCAATTGCTAGACGACTACGCACGTAGTTAGGGTTAAGCCGCCTTGTACCCCGGACTTGGATAGTTTCTAACCTACCTTCAACGACCTGAATTTTGACTACACTGCCCTCTACTTTGAAAGTTTGATTAGCTGGAATAAAAGCGCCAGAGGAAATATAGCCTGCATCAATGTAGAGTTTAGTAATGGCATCAGCAACCTGTAGCAATTCGGTAAAAGTGATGGGTTTGTTGGTGAAATCTTTGGTAACTTCGGCAAATTTCTTTTCATCAAAGACGGTACTACCTTCTACCACAAAGCGTTCAACCTTAATTTTTTCTGAAAATTCACTGGGAACTGCTTCTGGAGTCGTAGGCGTAGGAGTGATAGCGGGAGGAGACGGCAATAAATCTTCTGGGGGTGGGAGTTTTTCTGGTGTTGGGGTTGTGGGTGTAGGTGGTACCCCTCGTTGGATATCTGATCCTGGTGGGTTTGTCTGTGCTTGTGCGGGCGAGTTTATTTGTGCTTGTGCTTTTAGTGAATCAGTAGTAAACAAGTTGACTAGTGTAGAGGTCAGAATAAACAGACTTAACCTGATTTGATAACAATTTATACTCATTCTTAAACTATTTCGATTAATGAAAATTCGATTTGAAGCGAATGGAACATACTTCAATACGTGTTAAATAACACGCTTTGCTAGGTGATAAGTAGAATAACCAAATTAAACGTAAAATGCGCCCTGTAAGATCCCCGACTTCTCACCAGAAGTCAGGGATGTGTGTTTTTAGTTTATTGATGTTGTCCTACTTAATCTCTGTTATGTGTCTTTCAAAACAGACATAAAAGTGGAATTATAACAAGTTCGCATGATTACTTATAATTCTCGTTTAACCTCACCTCGCCTCTGGCACCCCTCTCCTTACCAAGGAGAGGGGATGGGGGTGAGGTTTTTTATTATAAGTGACTAAAAGAACTTGATATTACTGCCCACCACAGATAAAAATTTTTCTTATACCAATTCTCTAAAATCAAGCAACAGATGCAAATCCACCAAACCCAGATTAAATCTGACGCAACTTAATTTTGAATTTTGAATTGGTATTGCCCACTTTCCATTTTCAAGATAGGAAAGGTTTAACGAACACGGCATGACTGGGAAGAAGCAGCCAATGTTTCAGCAGTAGTATTG
>JANZYY010000701.1 GCA_026419705.1 Fischerella sp. | reverse complement strand
CAGAACACTGGGATGAGTAGGGGTAATTTTTGATTGCACCGCTTCACTATTGAGTTGCGCTAGCAGACTTTGAATATAAGCAAGGGACTCTTTTGTAATGTTAGTTTGCCCTTGCAACCAGGAATTGGCATGTTCTTGTCCTTTTTGAACTGCCAAAATCAGGGCTCCCCAAGCTTGCACTTCCGGTCGGTTGGGGTTGACTTGCAACGCCACTTCCACGCGATTCCACAACCGTCCTGTGTCCGTTTTCAGTAAGCTAGCAATTTCTTGGACGTTCTGCGGTGAAGCCTTAAATACTTGTAAAGCTTTCCCCCAGCGACCATCAATTAAATCTGCCAGTACTTGTTGACTGGGACTTGCCCAAGTTGTGTCTGCTTGGGTTTTGGTGAGTTGAGAGTGCCAATGAATCAAATCGATTTGCGCTTGTGCTGCTGCTGGCATTTTTTGCTTGCGTTGTTTTTGGATAAATTGCAACCATTCCCAAGCTGGTGTCCACAAACCACTGCGAGCAATTTGGAGAGCATTTTGGTAAGCGGAATCTTTGAGAACAGGCGATTGCAAGGATATTTCTTCAAGTTGAACAACAAAGTTGACTGGCTTGACTTGATAGATGTGTAATTGGGGTTCTAAACCGACTGTTTGATCTACAACTAACTCTTTGGCACCACCACCAGTTACCTGTTGCCATTTTGGTAGTTGTCCAGAGGGACTTGTCCAAGACAATTGATGTTGTAGGTGCATGCGTTCGGGATTGTAGTGAACAATGTGGCCGTAGGCGATCGCATGAGTTCCTTGCTGGCGTTTACCCTGCAAATAAAACCAAATACCTGGAAATAGTCTCTCGCCTGTAAACCTTCCTACTTCACTCACAGGTAAGACAATGCTGGAATCTTGGGACTCGGATGTAGCCTCACCAAAGGGGGAAAGTACAAATGATTCCTCTAGCCCATCTACAGACAATTGAGTTGTCAGAGTGTAATATTTTTCAGGTTTTGATTGCAATTCTAAGCTTTGTGAGCGTTGATAAACCCTAAGTTCAATAATATCTTTGCAGTCTGATTGACAATTGGCACGTTGTTTAACAACGGGTAGCAAAAAGGTTTCTCTCCTATTACCTTCTAAAGGCAGAATTTCTCCAGCTATTTGTCCCTGTTTTTTAAGGTTGGATTGAATTTCTGCCAAGGTTTGGGCGCTTTCGTTGCTGTTGAGAGATATCACCCAGCCGGGCAAAAATTTATTTAACCAAGTGACTTTATCGGGATTGAACATTAATTCTATACTTACCCAGGCAAAAGCTGATACTAGACCAAAGCTACCCAACAAAATCGCGATCGCTACCATTGAGGCTAAGCGACTTCCCTGATTTCTAGAAGTTTTCTTAACCTTTACTTTTTGGCGTAGAGCCGGACGGACAGATGTTTTGGAACTATCCTGTTTCTGAACTTTTCTCCCAGCAGAAGACCGATTGTTTTGATTTTGTTGAGATGGTTTTGGCGCTGGATCTGGTGGGCGGTCGACCATGCTAGTTTTCAGTAAATCTAATGAGATTTTGGGTGAGATTTTTATTTTATACTCATGATTTCCAGGTATTGCCTAGGGATTTAAAGTGTAATTTCTTTACAATTAAGCAATTCTACTAATGCGTTCAAAAGGTATTTGTAATAAGCTCTAGCCTTGAGAACGTGTGATAAAAGTGTAAAAACTTGAACAAGGGTAAGACTAGGGTTATTGCGTGCTTATTGATAGCGGCAGTTAGCGGACTACCGACTGTGGCGATCGCTATTCCTACAGAAGAGGTGGGAGAACCAGCACAGAGTTTCTCCTCTGATTCTTCTACCTCTATTGCCGAAAATCCGATGGCGCAAGTGACATCAGTATCTCAACTGCGGGATGTACAACCTACAGATTGGGCATTTGCTGCACTGCAATCTTTAGTAGAACGGTATGGCTGCATAGCTGGTTATCCCGATGGAACTTATCGTGGCGATCGCCCTATAACTCGCTATGAATTTGCAGCAGGATTGAATGCTTGCCTAGATCGGGTGAATGAATTCATTGCCACAGCCACAGATGATTTCGTGATTCGGGCAGATTTAACTACTTTACAAAAATTACAGCAAGAATTTGCTGCCGAGTTAGCAATTTTACGGAGACGAGTCGATAAATTAGAAGTCCGCGCCGCTGAAATTGAAGCAAACCCATTTTCCGGAACAACAAAACTCAACGGTTTAACGATAGTTGGTATGCAAGGACGTACCGGCAATCGTGCTGATGTCAAGCCCAGAGATGGTAAAAAAGACACATACGATCGCGGTACAAACACTCATCTCATCTATTATCAGCAGTTATATTTAACTAGCCAATTTAGCCCCAGCAGTTACCTATTTACAGGTTTAGCAGCAGCTGATGGTACGACTAACCCTAGATTTAGCAATGATGTTATCCTCGGTTACGAATATCCCACAAATAAAAAGTTAATAGTCACGGATCTGAACTTTCACTGGCTTGTTACTGATAACCTGGCAATCATGGTAGGAGCTGAAGGTGTGAATATGGC
>JANZYY010000700.1 GCA_026419705.1 Fischerella sp. | reverse complement strand
TACCTATTCAAACCCGCCCCTACTAACTACTAACTACCAACCATCAACAGACTATTGACCGTTGACTGCTGACGAATTTGCCTTCGCATCAATTTGAGATTTTAGTTTGGGAATATCATTTACCCAGATAGCTTGTTGTGCTACGGGAATGGAAATTCCGGCTTGATCGAAAGCAATTTTCAAGCGTCGGCGAAATTCTCGTGCGACATCCCATTGTTTGAGTGGTTGTGTTTTAATCCACACGCGAATTAATAAACCGCGATCGCCAAAGTTGTCTACTCCCAAAACTTGGGGCGTTTCCACAATTTGATGCTGCCATTGCGGATCTTCATCCATTTTTACAGCAACAGTTCTAATCAAATTCAAAGCCCGGTCAATATCAGTTTCGTAGGCTACTGGGATAGTTAAATCAGCCCGTGACCAACGGCTAGAAAGATTGGCAACAATTTTGATTTCACTGTTGGGAATAGTAATTAAGCGCCCTTCCGCATCTCGCAGTTGGGTCATCCGTAGATTCAGATTTTCTACTAAACCTCCTACATCTCCCACTGAAATCACATCACCCAAAGCGTACTGGTCTTCTAGGATAATCAAAAAGCCGTTAATTGCATCTTTGATCAGGTTTTGAGAGGCGAGAGAGACTGCAACACCAACTAAACTTGCACCAGCTAGCAATGGAACAACATCTATACCCAAAAATATCAAAGATATTAAAGTACCAACTCCCACCAAAGCAATGCCAGTCAGGCCTTTAGTGACACCAGAAATAGTGGAAACTCGTAATTGTAGTCTTTCAGAAGTTTCTGGAGTGAGCAAGGCACTACTGCTAACAAGAGCAGAGGTGAAACGGTCAATGAGGGCATAACTAAGACGTACTGCTACATAAGTTCCTACGGCCACAACAACCAATTTCAAGGGAATTTGCAAACCAATGAAAATTGCCAACTGTAGCGATCGCGTGTAGGGAAATAAACCCAGAATAAAGAAAGTTCCGCCTCCCCAAACCGCTGCTTGAGCTAGCTGAAACAGTCGTTTTTTTACTTCTTGAATATTCCGATATTGCTGGCGATTCAGTTGCGTTGTAATTGGTTGAGTTGCCGATGAATCTGATGAATTTAGGTTGACTGGATACCATCTTGAGCGGCGTTCCCACCGAGAAAGTGACCAACTGATGATGATTATGGTCAGCACACCTCCAGCAGCAATTGCACCTTGACGAATTAAAAACTCTGGTTGTCGTTCCTGTTTTGCCCGCTTTAATTCTTCCTGCAAGTTTTCACTAATTTGAGTCGCCAAAGCAAAAGCATTTTCTTGTCTTAGTTTGGCATCTTGGTCAGTAATAGTCAGCAGAGGTTGGTCATTGACATGAATGACTGGTAATGCGTTTTCAGTCCGAATTTGCACATCAAGTTTGGCATTTTCTTTTTGGAAGTAATCCTGACTAATGCGATCTAAATTTTTTTGGATATTTTCCAAACGCTCGGTGATGTTCGCTTTTGGTGCAGCTATTTGAAATAAACGCTTACCATCTAAATAAACCCAACCTGTGACTGTACCTGTGGCTGTTTTGCTTTCGGAGTCACTGCTCCTCAAATTCAACGGTTGCAGATTAGGTAAAAAGGGAATCTGCGCTGTAGCTTTTGGCATTACTCCAACAGCGATCGCCATTGAAGAGAAAGCGATCGCTACGAATCGAGAACGCAATGGACACCTCCTTTATCATTCCGATCCTGTAAGTGAGGTAAAGCATAAGTGGTAAAGAGACTGTTTTTAACCATTAACTTTTTACCACCTCCGGTCAAACTACCTCTTGCAGGAATCTCAGTAATTGTACCTGTATGGAGCTCGGTGTTTATCTATATTTACTTTATGAAAAGTTTATTTTATTTTCATTTTTAGTTTGATAACTGTAAACTATTCAACCCAGAATACCTGGTACTAAGGAGGAGGCGACACACTAAAATCTATTGCCGCAGTAAGCTTTGCAGCTTTGTAGGAAAATGATATCAAGTCAAAGAAAGATAAATTTAAAGCAAACAAGGGAATGTCCTGGTTGAATTCGCCTCTCTTAGAATAATCTAGTAGAGTGCGTGAAAATTTACGCAACTTTACCTAACCTTATTTTGAGGAACTATTTTAATGACCGCAACTTCTCCCCGATTAAAGCACGAGGTTAAAGACCTCGCCCTAGCTCCTTTGGGAAGACAGCGCATTGAATGGGCTGGACGTGAAATGCCAGTATTGCGGCAAATTCGCGATCGCTTTGCCCAAGAAAAACCCTTTGCGGGCATTCGCCTTGTGGCTTGCTGTCACGTCACAACAGAAACAGCAAATCTTGCAATTGCCCTAAAAGCTGGTGGTGCAGATGCTGTATTAATTGCCAGCAATCCTTTGTCAACTCAAGATGATGTAGCTGCTTGCCTCGTCACAGACCATGAAATTCCGGTGTTTGCGATCAAGGGTGAAGATAGCGAAACTTACAACCGCCACGTCCAAATCGCTTTAGATCACCGTCCCAATATTATTATTGATGATGGCTGTGATGTGGTTGCGACTTTGGTA
>JANZYY010000699.1 GCA_026419705.1 Fischerella sp. | reverse complement strand
TTCGGGCAATTCTTGGAGCAATTGCTCCTGAAAATGCTGCGCCATACAGCCAGTGATGATAATTCTTTTATCCGCCTCTGCCAGTTCTACCAAAGTTCTGACAGATTCTTCTCGGGCTGCTTCGATAAAACTACAAGTGTTGACAATAACGTAGTCTGCTAAATCTTCATTAGTATCTACGCCATAGCCTGCTTCTACTAGCAGCCCCAGCATGTGCTCTGTATCAATTCGATTTTTTTCGCAACCTAGGTGGGAAATTGCAATGGTTGGTTTGTCTCCCATATTATAAAAAAGTTTTTCAGTTTTTCTTGGCACTCCAAAAGTTAATTCCTAAGTTTTTGATTTTGGACACTTGAACCAATGGAGCTAACTGCTTCTTAATGCTAGTAGAGCACAAGCTACAAGCAGCTTCATAGAGTTGTAACTCCTATGGGTTATAAACAGTTCGTGCTATGATATCGTTACTATTCTGTTTTCCAAGGGAAAAATAACCGGTCTTTGGGTAAAATAGACGCCTGTGATTTTTTCAGCAAATTGCTTTCTGGTATTTTACATTACCGCAGCACGTGCGCTGTGAATCTACCCTACCCTAAAGGAAGCCACTTTACCCTATGGGGCGTGTGGTGAGAAGTCGCTACCATCTAGGAAAATACGCACGAATCTACGCCTAAAATAGCGGTAATGCTACTATTCAGACCAGGCTTTGCCTGTAAATGTGACAGAGTTGTCACCTGTTCGACAAAAAACAGCTACCCTACGGAAGCTTTTTGGGCACTCTACCTTGAAGCCCCCCAAAAGGGTGTCTACATCGGGAAAAGCACGGCGACGGCACTGAAAAGTTCGGACACGGCAAAATTCTTGCCCAAACACACGCCGACTCTTCTGCGGCGCAGATTCCGAACCGCGTTTTCCCAAGACCACGCTCATTCACCGCTTGGCGTTTTGTGCGTCTTGTGAGTTGCAAACTCCTCTGATAACCAGTTTTTATCTTAACATATCTTATGGAAGGTTTTACACAAATTTCCATCCTAGGGAGGAAGCGGTAAACCGACCAATACAAAACAAAGTTTAATGCAAAAGAAGAGAATGAGTAATGGGTAATGGTTGTTGTCTGTTGTTTGTTGTTTGTTTTTTTGGAACCATCACCAAGCAACTAGCAACTACTAACTATTCCCAATTCCTCAACTCTATTCCGTCATCATAGTTTAAAGACGTGGACTTATATCAGTTATTTAAAACCCAAACGCCGATTATTGGTGTAGTTCATTTACTACCACTGCCTACCTCGCCCCGTTGGGGAGGTAGCCTCAAAGCAGTGATTGACCGTGCTGAACAAGAAGCAACAGCTCTAGCAAGCGGAGGGGTTGATGGCATCATTGTAGAAAATTTTTTCGATGCTCCGTTTCCCAAAAACCAGGTCGATCCTGCTGTAGTTAGTGCGATGACCGTGGTGGTGCAGCGGATACAAAATATGGTGACACTGCCTATAGGTATTAATGTTTTAAGAAATGACGCCAAAAGTGCTATGGCTATTGCTAGCTGTGTCAGGGCACAATTCATCCGTGTCAATGTGCTAAGTGGTGTGATGGCAACCGATCAGGGTTTAATTGAGGGAGAGGCCCATCATCTATTGCGCTATCGGCGGGAGTTAGGCAGCGATGTCAAAATCTTCGCGGATGTCTTAGTGAAGCACGCCCGTCCTCTGAGTTCCCCAAATCTTACCGTTGCTGTGCAAGACACGATTGAGCGCGGTTTGGCAGACGCCGTAATTTTATCTGGTTGGGCTACTGGCAGTCCACCTAACCGAGAAGATTTGGAATTAGCTTCGCAAGCAGCAGAAGGTACGCCAGTATTTATTGGTAGTGGAGCCTCTTGGGAAAATGTGGCGGCGCTTCTGCAAGCCGCAGATGGTGTAATTGTTTCTAGTTCCTTGAAACGTCACGGCCGTCGTGAACAAACAATCGATCCAATTCGTGTCAGCCAATTTGTGGAAGCTGCACGCCGAAGTTGGAACTCCAAAAGTGATAGCAAATCTATTTCTTCTGTAAGCCTACAATCTTAACTTAGGAATGGATAGTGGTTAGTGGTTAGTAGTTAGCTGTTAGTTGTTGACTACTAACCACTAACAAACTAACTACTAAATAATTTACCAATTCCTGCCTATGAGTCGCCGCCTTTCTACTCCTTGGATTTATCGCCGATCGCGTTTATTGATTGCAGCGATCGCTATTTGTGGTGCCTTGACAACGGCTTATCTGACCGTTGTCAAGTTTACCCAAACTTCTGCTGCTTGTCCGACTAACAGCTGCGATATCGTACTCCAGAGCGACTATGCTACGGTTTTTGGACTGCCCCTAGCTTTGTTTGGTTTTCTGGCTTACGTTGCTATGGCAATTTTCGCTTTGGCCCCTTTAGGTGTAGACCCAGTCAAAAAGAAAGAGTCTCGTACAAAGCTAGAAAATTGGACCTGGTTACTGCTACTTGCGGGCGCGATCGCGATGTCGGTCTTCAGTGGTTATTTGATCTACCTACTGGTTTTCAAAATTAAAGCACTGTGTATATACC
>JANZYY010000698.1 GCA_026419705.1 Fischerella sp. | reverse complement strand
AGATGTGTATAAGAGACAGATCGCGTAATACTAACTGCAGATACCGTTGACTCAACAACCACAGTTGTTTGAGCGGAGATATGCCCGTATGGATACTATCATCAGGTTTAGAAGTATTATCTTTACCAGGTTTTAACTGTGATTTTACGTATTTTTGGCATTCTGGCGATCGTTCGTATTTATGGGACCAAAGATCGACGGTTGTTGTCACATCCTTCTTACTACCGCCTTGGTCGAGTTTAATATAAATATCTGAAAAATACTTTAAGTCTTCTGAGGGCATCTCAAAAAAGCGCAGCGCTTCTTGAGGAGGACCAAAGTAGCAAAGTTTGCCACCCCTACCCATAAATACAATGCGATCGCACACCTCAATATTAGCTGTAGCATGGGTAACTAATACCACTGTCCGCCCTTGGTCTGCTAACTCCCGCAGCAGACGCATCATCTCTTTGTCTAAACCAGGGTCGAGACCAGAAGTTGGTTCATCCAAAAAGAACAGTTTCGGGTCTGCTAAGAGTTCTACACCGATGCTGACGCGCTTGCGTTGCCCTCCACTGAGGTTACGTATAAAATTTGTCCGGACGTGAGTGAGCCTAATTTGGTCTAAGGTGCGATCAACTACATCCTTAACATTTGTATCGGGTGGCAATCTCAGCTTGCAAGCATAAGCTAGAACTTCCTCAACTCTCAAATCGAGATGCACAATGTCATCTTGGGGGACATAGCCTAATTGCGAACGGTATATCGGCCAGTTTTGCCGCAAATTGTGCCCGTTCAGATAGACTGTGCCAGAAGATACTGGTTCAATTCCCAGCAAAGATTTCATCAAGGTGGATTTACCAGTACCACTACCGCCAACTAAGGCTACCAATTGTCCTGGTTCAATCACCAAAGATACATCGTTAAGAATAACTTTTTCGCGTCCCTGTTTGTCTTTGACCTTGCGTTTCAATCGGTGGACGTCAAGGCGAATTTGACTACCACTATCCAGTAATTCTAAGCAGTCTGGGCGGTAAAGCAGGCTAAACGGACCAATCTGAATCCTACTTTGATCTGCTAGTTGTACACGTTTTGAGACTCGCTGACCGTTGACAAAAGTACCGTTTGTACTCAAGTCTTGGAGAATGTGTCCCCCTTTCCCATCCGGATAAATCGCAGCGTGTAGACGGGAAACGGTAGGTGCATCTAACTGCATTGAGGAATAACGATCCGGTTTGGGAGACCGACCAAGTTGCACGGGCCAGTCCTTCAAACCTTTTAACACCAGGCGGCGGTGAGAGGGGATTGTTGCTGGAGCATCTACTGGATTAAAGTAATTTAGCTGAATGCGATTGTGAGGAGATTGACCGATTTCTAACTGCACTCCATTTTTTAAAAGGTAGCCTGTGGAGGGATCGATGCGAATTTGATTTAAAAATATGCCATTACGGCTGGGATTGATACCATCACCATCGTAAATGCGATAATCTTCTCCTTCTTTTCGTAAGATGGCCTGTTTTCTGGAGAAGACTTCCCAGCCTATCGGTACTTCTAAATCAGCCCAGTCCCGACCACGCCCTAAGCGATGTTCATCTTTTTGGAGATGAAGCCGGAGTATTTGACCTTGATTATTAAGTTCCAAAAAAGGTTGAGGACTTACAAGCGTGGCTTGTTCAAAGCTCCCTGTCATGAGATTTATTAAACCTAGTTATCTAATTAAATTCACGCCCTTACCCTAAAAACATTATGGATAATTTCCCGGATGAGTTTGTCAATTAGCTCAGCAGTTGAGCGTGAATAAACTAAGAGAGTTGTTGGTGGTTGGTTTTTATTTGTTGTTTGGAACAACCAACAAACAACGATTGTCTGTCATGTTTATTTACGCCGAGTCAATTACTTATTTCTATAATGATCGGGAACAACCTAATATTAGTCAACATATATTTTAGAATAGCAATATTTACTGCAATCAAAGTTAACTTTTTGGTGCGATCGCCTTTTTCTACTGTCTTAAAAAGAGATAATTAAAATTATTTACAACCTCTCATCTCCTTTTACAGTAATTTTATGCTCGTGAAAACTATTATTTTTATTTGGCCGCGTTTTTTGATCCCGCTGTTAGTCTTAATTGGACTACTAGGAACAGGATGCAATTCCCAACAAACAAACGACGTTCCAGACAAACTGACCATTGGTGTAGTCAGCTATGGCGAAGGAAAAGTTTCACTAGCTAATTACGAGCGCTTTAAAGACTACATCGCCTCACAAACTAAGTCAATAGTCGATCTGGAACCAGCTTACAACGAATTACAAGCCATTGACCAAATTCACAACAAAAGATGGGATATAGTGTTTGCACCTCCCGGTTTAGCAGCGATCGCGATCGGCAAAGAACTCTACATTCCTCTGTTTTCAATGGAAGGAACCAGTAGTAGACAACGTTCTTTGCTGATTGTCCGAGAGGACAAACCAATTCAAAAAATCTCAGACTTGGCTAATAAGATCGTTGCTTTAGGAGAAGCCGGTTCTGCTGCTGGTTACTATCTTCCTCTATACGACCTCTACGG
>JANZYY010000697.1 GCA_026419705.1 Fischerella sp. | reverse complement strand
CCCGAACAACTACCGGAAGAAGAGCGCCTCATTGCCGAAGAAGCTTACCGCTACATGGGTCTAGCTCCCGGTCAACCGATCCAAGGCACCAAAATTGATGTTTGCTTTATTGGCAGTTGCACCAACGGACGAATCAGCGATTTGCGGGAAGCTGCCAAAATTGCCAAAGGTCATCGCGTCGCCGCAGGAGTCAAAGCCTTCGTCGTCCCCGGTTCCGAACGGGTGAAACAGCAAGCGGAAGCAGAAGGACTAGATAAAATCTTCATTGAAGCAGGATTCGAGTGGCGCGAACCCGGATGTTCGATGTGCCTGGCCATGAACCCTGATAAACTTCAGGGACAACAGATCAGCGCTTCTTCCTCCAACCGTAACTTTAAAGGTAGACAAGGTTCAGCCTCCGGCCGTACTTTGCTCATGAGTCCAGCAATGGTTGCAGCGGCGGCGGTCAAAGGCGAAGTCTTCGACGTGCGTGAATTGTTGTAGGGATTGGGTATCAGGTAAAATACTTTCTCCCCTGTCTTTCTAATTCCCCCTTCCCCAATCCCTAATCCCCAATATCCCTATTTTCCAAAATTCTGATGGTAAGTGAAATTAAAACAATTTCTGGACGCGGTATTCCTTTAGTAGGTAATGACATTGATACTGACCGCATTATTCCTGCGCGTTTTTTGCGCTGTGTCACCTTTGATGGCTTAGGCGCACACGTGTTTGCTGACGATCGCGCTGCACTCAAAGGACAACATCCCTTCGATCAACCGCAGTATCAAGGTGCAAAAATTTTGGTCGTCAACCGCAACTTTGGCTGTGGTTCCTCACGAGAACACGCACCCCAAGCGATCGCCAAATGGGGAATTCGAGCAGTGATAGGCGAAAGCTTCGCAGAAATCTTTTTTGGTAACTGCCTAGCAATGGGCATTCCCTGTGTTACTACTGATTCTACTACCGTGAAACAACTGCAAGAGGCGATCGCTGCCAATCCCCAAGCAGCTGTGACAGTGAATTTAGAAACTATGCAGGTACAATTTGGGGATTTTTCTGCCCCCATCTCAATAGGAGAAGGCGCAAAAAATATGTTTGTTTCCGGTACATGGGATGCTTGTGGTCAATTAGTAGCTCACGCAGACCAAATTCGGGCCACAGCGGCAAAGTTGCCATACATGAATTGGAGTCAAGCTCCTGCCCAATCATAGCAGCTTATCTTTACCTTTGTGTCTTGGTGTCTTGGTGGTGAAAAAATCTTCTTCTTTAAACCACTAAGATGCCAATACCATAAAACTAACCAGTCTTCAGTGAGCAATTGGTAATGATAATTCTCGTCATGGGCGTCTCTGGTTCTGGTAAAACTACCATAGGTCAGCTGTTAGCAGACTCCTTAAAATGGGAATTTCACGACGCCGACAACTTCCATTTGCCCAAAAATATCGACAAAATGCGCCGTGGTATTCCTCTAGATGATGCCGATCGATTGCCTTGGTTGCAAGATATACAAACAGCAATCAAACAATGGTTAGAAGAAAATCAAAATGTTGTACTGGCATGTTCAGCACTGAAAGACAGCTATCGCCAGTATTTTTTCATCGGCGATCAACGCATCAAACTGGTTTATCTGAAAGGGTCGTATGAGTTGATTCAAAAACGCCTACAAGGGCGACAAAATCATTTTATGCCCGAAAAACTCCTTCAAAGTCAGCTAGACATCCTTGAAGAACCTGCTGATGCCATCTATGTGGATATTTCCCAGCCGCCACAGTTAATTATTCAAGAGATTAGAGAGAGTTTGCAGATTTAACTTGCTCAAGGCTGATGAAATTTGTGTAAGGTTGGGTTTACCAGATAAACTGTCGCCTCAGTTGAGTATTATCCGCAAAACCCGTTCCTACTAAAAATTACTTAGACTGCTGCAAAAGAAAAGCTTCCACTTCCGCTGCGGTAGGCTGAGATGCGATCGCCCCTGGTTTCATTGTTGTCAACGCCCCGACAGCACTTGCGTAGGTGACAATTTGTTTAGCTTTTTCTGGATCGCTCATACTTTGCATCCCATGAATTAGTAACTGCTGAATTAAACCAGCTACAAAGCTATCACCTGCACCAGTGGTATCAGCAACAGAAACAGAAAAAGCTGGTAACTCACCGTCGTTTTCTTCAAAGGAGTAAGCGCAGCCGTGTTCTCCATCTGTCACCACCACACCCTCCACAGAGTCAAGGTGGTTGAGAATTTCCCTTGGTCTTCTGGTGTTAAATAGCCATTCCGCTTCTTCCAGTGAGAGTTTGAGAAAATCGACTTGTTTGAATAATTCGCGAATCGTAGGCGCTGCAATGTCAGGATTCGTCCAAAATACAGGACGCCAATTGACATCTAACAAAACCTTAAGGTTGTATTCTTCTGCTAGTTCCAAAGCACGACGAACTGCTTTACCACTTTCGGAATAGGCTAGTTCTAGGGTACCTAAAACCAAAAAATCTGCTGCTTCAAATAACTCGATTGGTAATTGCCCTGCTTGCAGGCGGGTGTCGGCGAATTCTGTGGTACTATACTGTCCAAATCCGGCAAAGTGGCGATCGCCCGCTTGGGAG